>JADFRH010000008.1:5070-19505 GCA_022561415.1 Planctomycetota bacterium | reverse complement strand
GCGTTGGATGCGGCGCTGGAGCTGCGCGACGGGCTGGAACCTGCGGCGTTGGAGGCCCGCGCGCACGAGCTGACGTCCCGGTTCATCGCGTTGGTCGACCACCACCTCGGCGACGCCGTCGAGGTGGTCACCCCCCGCGACCCCGCCCACCGCGGCGCGCAGGTGTCCCTGCGGCACGACGATGCCGGGGCGCTGATCGCCGGCGCGGCCGACCGTGGGGTGCTCGGCGACTTCCGCCCACCCGGCATCGCCCGGTTCGGGTTCTCACCCCTGGTGGTCTCCCGCGTCGACGTCCACGACGCCGTCGACACGCTCGGTGCCGTGCTGGCAGGCTTCAAGTTCAGAATGGAACCGTACTTCGAGGATCTCGCGGAGGCCGCGACGACGGATCGCGATGCGTTTCTGCTTGAGGTGCTCGGCGTCGCGATCTTGCTTTTCGTGGTCTCGCTGATCGTTATGGTGTTCGACTACGCCAGGGTTCGGACCGTCATCGATCGGCGACGTAGCATGATCGTGAGCGCCGTTTCCGGTTTGTCATTCTCGTTTCGGCGCTTCGGGCGATGCTTCCGGCTGTTCTACCTGAACCTGTTGCTCGTGGCGGCGCTCACCGGCCTGTTTCTGCTGGTGGGAAATCAGTTCTCCAATGCGACGTGGGGCTCGATCATCGGTCTGTTCGTCGTGCAGCAGGTGTTCATCGTCTGCCGCATCGGCATGAAGCTGTCGTTCTTCGCCTCGCAACTGGCGATGTACGAATCGCTTGTAGATCGGAAAGCCGAAGAGGCTTCGGGCGCATCGCCATCCCCGACGCCCGCTGCGATGCTTCGGCGATTGAACGCTTAAGAGCGCAGATACCGGTCGAGGAGCCGAGCCCGATACTACGCCGTGGCTGCTTTCGCGCCGGTCTCGGCCACCGCGTGGTCGTTCTCGACCGAGCTTCCCGAGACGCCGATGGCTCCGATGATCTCGCCGCTTCGGTTCTTGATCGGCACGCCGCCGGGGAAGGTGATCAGCCCGCCGTTGGAGTGCTCGATGTTGAACAGCGCGCCGCCGGGCTGCGAGAGCTGGCCGATGTCCCCGGTGTTCATGTCGAAAAACCGTGCGGTCCGCGCTTTTTTCACGGCGATATCGATCGACCCGAGCCACGCCCCGTCCATGCGGACGAAGGCTTTGAGATTGGCTCCCGCGTCCACGACGGCGATGTCCATCTTGACGCCGATCTGCTGTGACTTTTCAAACGCGGAGGAGACGGCCAGTTGTGCTTGCTCCAGTGTAATATCGTTCACGACAGTTGCTCCATTTCTTGGTCAGGGATGTTGAGTACAAGTCGGGACGCGCGACTATCGCCGCAAGTCCCCCATATTCAAGTCAAGATAGCTCGCCGCGTGAGGCTGGACAACGTTTGAGGCGAGGATTGCATGCTTCGTCCGGAAACAATCGCACGTGGTTGTTTCTGTTATCGGAATCACCGCGTTCGCGTTAGAGCGCCAGCCGCGATCGGCGAGTGCCGATGCGGGCTCGGAAAGGATGGCGAGCAGGCGCGTAGCGCTGATCGGGCGGCGCGGTTTCCGTTTACTAACAGGCGGCGAAGGGATTCGAACCCTTGACTAACGGATTTGCAATCCGTCCCCTTAAACCACTTGGGTACGCCGCCGCGCGCGAGCATCTTACACGATCGGGTACAGGTGCAACACCGGCCCGCATCCTGCTCCGGGGATCGGCCACCGCCCCCCGGGCCTTCAGTTTGTCTTGCCCCGGTAACATCCGATTTCAGCGGCGGAGGTCGACGTTGCGAACTCGGAAACCACTCGATACAGTCTGCTTTTCGCCTTCGGCCGTGGAAGGCGTACCTGCCTGCCAGATGGGGTGATGTACCGAAAAACCGAGTCAACTTGGATCGGCTCTACCGCCACGACGGGTCTTGCTGCGCTGCTTGCCGTGGCGACCTTGGGTTGTGACAGCACGCTCCCGTCTGCCCGCATCAGGGGACAGGTTCGACTACCGATTCCTAACGGGAATATGCCGCTTCCGGGTCCGGAACGACTGACCCGTGTGGAGAGCGGTGAGGTCTTCAAGCTCACGCCGCTGACGCTGATTCAGATCGCGTTCAGCCGCCAGCCCGGCATCAAGTCCAGCTATCAGCGCTTCAAGCAGGAGGAGGCGCGCTATGACTTCTTCGTCGTCAGTCGGGATTCTCTGACACCGCGCATTGACACCCGGAACGACGTGCGTGAGGACCGCGATGCGAAAAGGCGCGTGCCGTTCGACGTTCTCCGTACGCGTGAGCAGAGTGTGCGTTTCCTGATTGAGAAGCGCTTCTTCGACACGACCGAACTCGATGTCGGCGTGGGCCTTCGCGGCGGTGAGGCCGACACAGGCTATGGCTCGCAACCGTTCGTGGAGGCGCGTTTGCGTTATCCGCTGTGGGTCTCGCGCCAAAAACTCGAACGCACCAGTGAGGATATCTTTCGCCGCAACGAGCTTAACGACGCCAAGCTCGCTTATATTCAGAACGTGCGTCGCCGTCTGCAGCGGACCTTGTTTTCGTTTTACAGCGTCATCCGGCAACGCAGGCAACTGGAAAACATCAGAAGATGGCGGGCCGATCTCGAAACGCTGTTGAACTCGCTCGACAATATCCGCGGGCGGGATCTGACGACGGATCGGCGCCGGATTCAGGCCGAGCTCGGGCGTGTCGTTGCGCAGGAGGGCGAGCGTGCCGGTAGACACGAGATCGATATCGAGCGGCTCAAAGGAGATTGCGGACTGCCGTTCCATGTGAGGATCGATATCGTTGACGAGCCGTTCAATCCGTTCGAGGGTGCGGCGCACGAAAGCCTCCTTCAGCTCAGCATCGCCAACGACCCGGAAATCGCGACGCTGCACAACGAGGAGCTAAACGCCCAGGTGCAGCTCGATCTCGCAAGGCGCGGTCGGTGGGACGTTACGCTTCAGCTCGACGGCAAGTCCAACCTGGAGGGCGGCGGCAAGGACGAGGGCGTCTCCGATTGGGCGGTCGGCGTCGGATTGGATGTGGCCATGGTCGATCCGCGCGTAACCGGCAGCCTGGCACGCCAGGCCCAGGCCAACATCGCACGCTTTGCCCAGGCCGTGATTGCTCGGGAAAACGAAATTTTCGTCGACACGCTGGAGCCGATCATTCGAATCGACACACTCGGAAAAAGCCGAGACGAGATCGTCGGCAACCTGTCGCGCTTCGAGCAGGACTACCGCACGGGCTTGCAGGAGTACGCCGCGGGGGTGCTCAACATCGATGACCTGCTGAAGCGTCGCGACATCTTGGCCTTCCAAGAGAATGAAGTTTCCCGTCTGACACAGATGATCGGGTTTAACGTGGCCGAGCTTTGTTCCGCCACGGGAAAGTTCTTCGAACTGCTGGGCGAGTCCGACGGCGACTGATGACCTCACGCTTCATTCCACCCGCAATGTCCGGGTTCTGTATGGCCAACGCCTACGGACACGTATCGGCATCGCTCGGCGCGCCGGGATAGGGTAGTCCGGTTCAAGAAACAGCGGGCGCCGGTCCTTGACCGACGCCCGCTTTCAGGCCGTCTTTGGGGAAAGGACGGTGAAGCTTATTCTTCGTCGACGTTCATTAGCTTCTCGTACTTCTCGAAGAGCCTCGGCTTGCGGTCGGCCAAGTCATCTTCGTCCTCGAAGAGTTGAGTTAGCCCGGAGTCCCCTCTGCGGATCGTGACCTCGATGGTTCCATCGGCGCGAACCTCGAAGCTGTGTTTCGGCTTACGGCTTACCAGCGACCGAAAGTTGCGGAGGGCGTGTGGACCCTTGCCGATGCGGAGTAGTTCGGGAAGGTTCTTCAACTGCTCGAGACCTTGGATTTGGACACCGTCGATCTCCAGGTTTTCAAGGGCTTCGTGAATTCGTTCCAGGGCAACCTCTTGGATTTCGAGTGCGCCGGACAGGCCCTCCTGCATCTTCTCATGCCATTCGCCCATGTGCTGCTTCCACTCATCCGAATCGAACGAAAAGTCGAAATCGAAATCGTGAACCCCGTCGCCGTCACCGATGAAAATGGCGTGTCCGCCCGAGCCTTCGAGCAAGTCGAAGGCCTCTTCGTCGGCGTCTTGGAGTTCGTCAGCGTCAGCGTAGACGTTCTCCGTTTCGTTGCCGTCCTCATCGACGCGCGTGACGGTGATTTCGCCGTCGCCGTCTTGCTCGATAACGATGACGTTGCCATCTTCTTCGACCCTGGTTCTAACTGTCTTGTGGCCGCCCTCGACGAAAACCTGCGTGGATCGAATGCCACCCTTGGGAAGGAACATGCGTAGATTGCCCGGAAGATCCTTCAGCATTTTCAGATCACCCAGGTCCTCGATCGACCATTCCCCGTCGTCGCCGCGACGCATCACGCGCCCGAACGTGCGAACGCGATCTTCGAACTCAACATCCGGGGCGGCTTCGGCTTTCCAGAGAAAATTGCCAGCCAGTCCGCCGCGCGAGCCGAGCGTAACCGTCAGCTCAGTCTCCTTACCGTTACGTAGCACGACAATGTCGACTTCCTCGTCCGGTTTGTGCTGTTTGACAAGTTTGATGGCGCGCCCCACCTTTCCTTCCACGCTGTCACCGTCGATGGTGAGGATCACGTCGTGAACCTTCAATCCACCCTTGTCGGCCGGGCTGCCTTCGACGACGTTCTGGATGAGCACACCGTCGTCGTCCAGGTCCAACTGGTCCGCGAGCGCCTCGGAGACGCTTCCGATGGAAACACCCAGCCAGCCGTGGTCCTTACCCTCGCCGATGCGCCGAAGCACGATACGATGTGCGCCGCTCTTCTCGCTGCGTCCGTCGTCGTCAATGACTTTGGTAACCCAGGTCAGTTTGCCGTCACCGTCGCCAAGGGCTCCCACTTTAACCATGAAGACGTTTCCATCAGGTCCGACCTCGCCGTCACCGCTAACGACGATGCGTATCTCGCAATCCTTTTCATCTTCCTGCGCGTTCGCGGCCGTCGTAGTGACCCAGGTCGTGACAGCCGATACGAGCAAACTCATCAATACTACTTTCATCGAAACACTCCTTGGGGGTAAGCCGTTGCGTTTTCTAGTTCGTTATCGAGTTCAAGACCGATTACATCCGCTCGGAGCGGTTGAGCTTCGCCGTGCGCGTTCGGTCTATGCCAATCCAGTAAAGGTTGCCGTCATCACCGACGACGCCGAACATCTCGCGACCCGTGTCGCGCCACATCTTGGGACCTGTTGTGCCTACGTTGTGCATGACATTTTCTCGACCCGACGGATTCGGCGTCGACCGGATCACTTGTGGGATCGGCCCCGGTCGCGATCCTTCTGCGATGGTCGCCTTGGACGGCGAATCGCCGGGCGTAAACCTGGCCACGAAAACGGCGAGAATCGCGGCCGCAATCGCTCCGCTCGCCAGTTGCCACATCCATCGGCGCGAAGCCGCCCGGTTGGCGACGGCGCGCTGCGGCATGGTCCGCACGTCGATTCGTGTTTCACCGGCGCCGATCGCCTGGTGCAAAGCATCGGCCGCGAGGTGATCGACACGCTCATACGATTCGAGCATCTCGCGTGCGGTCGGGTTGCGAATGAGTTCGCGATCCAGCGTGAGCTCGTCCTGTTCGGCGAGTTCGCCGTCCAGGCGCTTGACAATCAACTTCTCGATGTTTTCGGCTACTTTTCGCATCACGTTACAGCACCTTGTCTTTGAGTGACTCCCGGAGGAATCGCCGTGCCCGCACGAGTCGCGTCTCGACCGTGTCCACGGGCATCCCCATGGCCTCGGAAATGTCTCGATAGCTCCATCCGTTGAGATGGCGAAGAACGAACGGCTCGCGATATAGAGCCGGAAGCGCCTGAACCGCCGCCAGAACGTCGCGCTGCCGCTCGTCGCGGACAACGTCCCTTTCCGGTGTGGCTGCCGGATCCGCGGCCGGGGTGTCCTCGGGCAACGATCCCGAACGGGCGCGGCGACGGGTCACATCCCGGCCCGCGTCGATGGCGGCGTTGCGTGTCAAGCGATAAAGCCAAGGTCGCCATCTCTTCGCATCCCGTAGCTCGGTAATTCGCAGCCAGAAGGTCGTCCAGGCCTGCTGGGCCACGTCGTCGAGGCAGTCACGATCGCCCAGCACGCCGTAAATAACCCCGCGAACCCAGCCGTCGTGCCGCCTCAAGAGCTCGGCGAACGCGAAGCGATCCCCGGATCGAATTGCTTCAATCACCGGCGCCTCCTCGTCGAAGCTCTCTCGGTTCGGCATTNCCATCGTCACTCCAACAGACGCTTCCGAACCTCGCACCCTGTCAACGGAAGCACAATCCTACCGGAATCGGCTTTTTCTCGGACGCGGGCGTAGATAGCGGCTCCGGGGGCTTTGCATCCGCGTAGCGTACCAAACGATCGCCCATGCGCGACAGGAGGGCTTTCGATGATCGATCGCGGTCCACTGATGGCCTCCGCGCCGCGTTACCGGCCGTTGGTTTGTCTGTGGACCAGCAAGCTGGCTTTGCCAGTCTGCGAATCGTACGTTGAATACAACAAACCCGAAGGGGCAAACCATTCGTGAGGATGGGACGCAAAGCGTTGAGTCCAGGCGAGAGGGCAGGTCGTCCTGCCGGTCGCCAGGATTGTCGCGCTGCCGGGCTACGGAAGGCTTTGCGCTTTTCGCTGCAGGATCCTCAGAAATGGACCAGAGCGGCCCCATGCCGAAATCCTTAGTGTTCAGCAACCGCCGTCGCGCGATGACCATCGTGTTCGTCGTCGTGTTGATGCCCGTGCTGTTCGGCTTTGCAGCGCTGGCGATCGATCTCGGATCGCGTGCCGTCGTTCAGTCGGAACTTCAGAATGCCGTCGACGCGGCCGTCTTGGCCGGTGTGCAGGATCTCAAGGGTGACCCGCCCGATCCCGACGCGGCTCGTAGTTCCGCCCTCGATATTCTCAGGCTCAACGTGTCGTATCGCCAAGTTAATTCCGACATCGCCAGCCGTACGATCATGGAGATCGGCGGCGTCATCCTTGATGCGATGACCGGCGAGTTCGTGTTCCAACCGGGCGTGGGTTGGGACGCGATGCGCATCAGCGTGACGTCGGAACAGGACTATTTCTTTGCGGCGCTGCTGGGCGTCTACTCGACGACCGTCACCGGCATGGCCACCGGCGGTCTGATGGAACGCCCGCCGATCGCGCTGTGGCGTCTGGCTGATACCGTGTGGGGCACGGCCGTGGATGAGGTGGGAGCCCACGACGGCCAACACTTCGGCGACGTGGATCTTAGCTTCGCAGGGGTTATTCCCGGTGATTACTCCACAAGAATCGCCACGGGGATGGACGATGCGGGACGCATCGAGATTCCACACTCCGATGACTTCCTTCTCGATCAGGGGACCGTAATCCTTTGGTTCAAGACGGGAGACACCGCGGGGCGCCACGGGCTCTTCTCAAAGGATTCGAGCGGCTACGACACCGGTGGGCACCTCGACATTCATTTTCATGAAAACCACGTGCATGCCCGCCTACAGAGCGCCACTTCGAGCTATTATCTTCAATCCCCCGCACTCGCCTCGAACGTCTGGCACCAAGTCGTTGTCAGCTTCGGCCTCGGCGGGTTCAAGCTCTTCTTGGACGGTACCGAGGTCGGTTCGTCAAGCTATACCGGGGGTCTGGGTACGACCTCCGGCGGTGCGGGAAATTATGAACCGATTACGCTTGGGGTCGGTCAAACAACTTCAGAGAATCTATCGAGCACGGGTTGGAACTGGATATTTCACGGTCGGATCGACGAGGTCGCCATTTACAATCGGGGTGTCGCGGCGGGTGAAGTGCTGTGGCTCTACAATGCCGTCCAAGCCCAAAATGTGAACCACGGCGCCGTCGTTCGCGACGGACTCTTGCGTCTGTAGCAGCCATGACCTTACCGGTCCCGCGGGCAACGAGGACTCCGCTGGTGATTCTGAGATTCGCGCCGCGGGCCGATAAGGCGGCTTCGGTGTGTCCGTTCGTGGTTATCCCAGGTTGGACCCGCGGGCGCGCCGATGAACTAGCGAAAACCGGCCCACACGACAGCATCGCGGTTTTCCGAAGTTGTAGTCCTGGAGAGACGAAACACGGTATTGGGCGTGGCAGGGGGACCGCGCGGGTACCG
The DNA here is from genome assembly GCA_022561415.1 of Planctomycetota bacterium. The sequence continues at coordinate 11,371 of JADFRH010000008.1, read as the reverse complement.
TTCGTTTTGATTGGAGGGTGGCCGTTACGGCTTGGAATCCATGGGAAGGGACGTCAGATTCATCGTCATGACCTCGGACGCCGCGCTGGCGAAGGAGGCACGCGCCAAGCTCCAGGCGGCCAAGGGCATCAAGATCGTCGCCGAGATCGAGGATCTTTCCACGTTATCGCAGGCGGTCGAGCAGTTTCCTGCGGATGTGCTCCTGATCGATCTGGATCCCGACCCCGATTCCGTGCTTCCGGTAATCGGTAGTATTGCTCGAGAGAAGCGCGAACTCGTAATTTTTACGACGTCGCGTTCAACCGAAGGCACGCTTATTCTCAATGTCATGCGGGCCGGCGCGCGTGAGTTCCTTCCTAAGCCGATCGAGGACAAGGCTCTCGTCGAGGCGGTCGATCGGATAAGAACGGAGCAGGCCAACAGCTCATGCGATGGGCAACTCATCACCGTGGTCGGCACGTCGGGTGGCGTCGGCGCCACGTTGATCGCCACGAATCTCGCCGTCGAGATGGCCGCCCTGGCGCGCGGGCAGGTGACCGTCGTTGACCTGGACTATCGATTCGGTCAGGTGGCGACCGTATTGGATGTGGACCCGAACTATACGTTGGCGGACCTCTGCGCTTCTCCGGAACATCTCGATCAGCAGGTGGTCGCACGGGCACTCACGGAACACAAGAGCGGTGTACGCGTTCTCAGCAGGCCCGCTAACTTGTCCGAGACGGAAATGATTTCAGCGGCATCCTGTGTGGGCGTCGTCACGAGTCTGCTCGAGTTCCACGAGTTCGTGATCTGTGACGGACCCACGCGGTATGATGTCGGCAGCAAGTCGGTCTTGGCCTTGGCGGATACGACACTCCTTGTCGTGCAGCAGCTTGTTCCGTGCGTACGAACGGCGTCGCGGCTGCTCGAGAACATGCGGGAAAACGGCTACAACGCGGACCGGATCAAACTGGTGTGCAATCGGGTCGGGCGCATGTCGGGGCACTTATCGGTCACTGATCTTACGTCTACGTTGGGGCTCGATGCGTTCGCCACGCTTCCGGACGATTGGGAGACGGCCAGTGGCGCGATCAATCTCGGTGAGCCGCTCATGACGTACAGTCCGAAAAGCAAACTACGTTTGGCGATACAGGAAATCGCCCAATCCCTGTATGGGGCCGACGGACAAACCGATGAGAAGGATGCCCCCAAGCAGAGTCTGATCGGTAGGATCTTTGCAGGCGGCTGATAACGATTCTTGATGTGCGGAGACCGGTGAGACAGGCAGAGCCTGCTTGCAGGCCGGTTTGCGGGTCGTTCGTCGTTGCGCTGAGCCGCAGGCTTCAGCCTGCGCGGAGTCCGCGAGGGCTGAAGCCCTCGGCTCGGCGGGCGTGTCGTAAGCGGCGTCTATTGGAAAAACGAAAATGTTCGGAAAACGGATTCCCGGTAATGTAGCGATGCCTCCCGCCCCGCCGCCGGCGCCCAGCGCACCGGCCGCACCACCCGAGAAGGTTGCGCCCTCCCAGCCCAAGTCTGCCGTCGCTCCGTCCGCATCCTCGGCTCCGGCAGCGACCAAGAGCCGTGTTTCCAAGGAAAAGGTCGAGCAGTTCAACACCCTCAAAGTTCGACTCCACCGAAAGCTCATCGACAAGCTGGATCTGGCCCGCATGACGGGTGACGACGCGGCGCTTCGAGAGCAGGTCAGGGAAGTCGTCACGCAGCTCGCGGAGCACGAAAAAACGCTGCTCAATTTCAACGAGCGGCGCCGCTTGGTTGACGAAGTCCTGGACGAAACGTTCGGGCTCGGACCGCTCGAGGTGCTACTCGGTGATGATTCGATCAGCGATATTCTGGTCAACGGTCCGAGGCAGGTTTACATCGAGCGCTCGGGAAAGCTCGAATTGACCGAGGTCCAGTTCCGCGATAACGCGCACCTCATGCAGGTGATCGACAAGATCGTCAGTGCCGTCGGGCGGCGCTGCGATGAGACCTGCCCGCTTGTCGACGCCCGCCTGGAGGACGGAAGCCGCGTCAACGCGGTGATCCCGCCGCTGGCGATCGACGGCGCAAGCATGTCCATTCGACGCTTCGGTTCCAAGCCTCCGTCATGGGACGACTACATCAGCTATGGGTCCGTCACGCCGGAGATGCGCGACTTTTTGGCAGCCGCCGTCAGGTCGCATATGAACATTCTGGTCGTCGGGGGAACCGGCTCCGGCAAGACCACGCTGCTCAACAATCTGTCCGGGTTTATACCTGATACAGAGCGAATCGTGACGATTGAGGACGCGGCCGAACTCCAGCTCCAACAGCCGCACGTCGTACGTCTCGAGACCAGGCCCGCCAACATCGAAGGCAAAGGACGCATAACGATTCGTGATCTCCTGGTCAACAGCCTTCGAATGCGCCCGGACCGAATCGTCGTCGGCGAGTGCCGTGGTCCCGAAACGCTGGATATGCTTCAGGCCATGAACACGGGCCATGACGGATCGCTCACGACCATTCACGCCAACAGCACCCGCGACGCCGTCGCACGTGTTGAAACCATGGTGATGATGGCCGGGTTCGAGCTGCCGCTACGCGCCATTCGTCAGCAGTTCGCGTCGGCCATTCATCTGATCGTGCAGGCCCAGCGGTTGACCGGTGGTGCTCGAAAGATAATCGGAATCACCGAGGTGTCCGGCATGGAGGGGGAAGTCATTACCATGCAGGATCTCTTTTTGTTTGAGCAGAGTGGCATCGGACCCAACGGTAGAGCACGCGGTCAGTTTGTGTCGACCGGGATCCGTCCGACCTTTCTCGATCGCTTCAAGGCTGCCGGCCAGGAACTTGATCCGGCCATGTTTACGCGTCGTGTCTTGCTAACTGACGAAGGTTAGAGAAGTTTCTCACTCGGAAGCCCGAGATGATGTATACGGCCCTTCTACCGATTCTGGCGCAGAGCGACGAACTCTTCGTCTACATCCTCCCCCTCCTAGGGTCGGTGTTGCTGTCCTACGGCATCTTTCAGGCCGTTAGCGACGCTCGTTCGTCCACCCGCAAGAAAATGCAGTCCCGTCTCCGCGGTGAAAAGAAGGATCAGGATCCCAAGCTCGAAGCGTCCATCCTGCGACGTGGCGCTTTGCGAGAAACGAAGACGATCGCGGAAGAGCTGCTCGGCAAGATGTCCGTCGTCCCCAAGCTGCAAACGCTTCTGGACCAGGCGGATCTGAGCTGGTCCGCCGCGCAGACACTGGTCAACATTAGCGGCGTATCATTGGTGTTCGCCATCGGGCTGATGCTGCTGCAGTTCAACCCGATCGTGGCCCTCGGGTGCGCCGGGGCCGCCTTCATCTTGCCGTTCTTCTGGCTCAATTTTCGTCGCGGACGCCGGATGACCAAGCTGACGGAGCAGTTGCCCGATGTTTTTGAGCTGATGAGTCAGGCGCTTCGTGCCGGACACTCACTCCCCGGTGCGATCCAGTTAATCTATGAGCAGATGCCCCCACCGATTGCGACGGAATTCGCCCAGGTGTATCACGAGCAGAACCTCGGTATGAAGATGGAGGATGCGCTCCAGGCGATGTCGCGGCGCGTCGATTCGCTCGATATCAAGTTTTTCGTCACGGCGGTCATGATCCAGCGGCAGACCGGCGGCGATCTGGCGGAGATTCTCGACAACATCACGGGTGTCATTCGCGAGCGCATTGAATTGGCCGGGTTGATCAAGGGTCTGACGGCCGAGGGACGCCTGTCGGGCTGGGTGCTGTTCGCGCTGCCTTCGCTTATCTTTGGTGCGACGCTCTACCTCAATCCGGACTACGCCAACGTCTTGCTTGAAGACCCGATCGGGCAGATCATGCTCGGCGTCGCGGCCGGCATGCAACTGATGGGCATCGCCATGATTCGATGGATTGTCAACATTAAGGTCTAAGAGGCCGTCAGCTATCAGCCGTCAGCCGGAATATGCGTTGGCGGTTGCAAGCGTCTGGCTGATAGCTGACAGTTGATGGCTTCCTGGAGGCGTTTCGATGAACTATTATCTCATGGGTGGCATGGTGGTGGCGAGTATCGCGCTGATTGTCTATTCGCTGTGGCCCAACGATGAAGAGAACGAAAGCACGATCAAACGCCGGATGAGCGGACGCAAGTCCGAGGAGAAGACGGTCGACGCCAGAGCGCAGGCGCGTGAATCCGTCGCACAGCGCGTCGTCGAGAAGTTCGCGCCCATCGCCATCATGCCGTCGGCGACTCGAAACGCGGATCAGATGTCGAAGCTGCGCACGAAGCTCGCGATGGGCGGGTTTCGTTCGGAGGCCGCCCCCACGACATTCCTGGCCAGCAAGACGATCGTCGCCATACTCGCCGGCATTATCGTCGCGAGCTTTGTTCTGATGAAGGGCCTGCCGTTCATGACCGCCGTCGGCTACATCATGATCGCGGGCGGCGTCGGGTTTCTGGCCCCTGATTTCTGGCTGGGCTCGGCCATTTCCAAACGAAAGATCCAGATCCAACAGGCCTTGCCCGATACGCTCGATACACTCGTTATTTCCGTCGAGGCGGGACTCGGGCTCGATGGGGCCTTGCTTCGCGTCGGCGAGGAGCTTCAGCACGTGCATCCCGTGCTTGCCGAGGAGCTCCAGTTGATCACGCTCGAGACGCAGATGGGAATCCCGCGCGCCGAGGCCATGGGCAACTTTGCGACACGGGTGGGGCTCGATGAGGTCAAGTCGTTCGTGGCCATCGTCAACCAAGCCGAGCGATTCGGCAGCAGCATCGCTCGAGCCCTTCGCAACCAATCGGATGTTCTTCGCGTCAAGCGGCGTCAGCGGGCCGAAGAAAAAGCCCAGAAGACAGCCGTCAAGCTCATGGCGCCGCTCATTCTGTTCATCTTCCCGGCCATTATGGTCGTCCTGGCGGGTCCGGCCGCGCTCAAGATGATTGAAGCACTGAACAACACGCCCGGGCTGTTATAACGCCGAAGCGTTCCCACGACTCGTGAATGGCGAATAGCGAATTCAGAATTCTGAATTCGCTATTCGCCATTCGCCATTTTTGATACCCTGGTCGACAATGCCCGGTAACGCCACATACAAACCGATGCTCCGTCCGGTCGAGGTCTACCCGGATTCCAGCGGAAACGAAACACGCGTCGGCGTGCGTGATCGCAGCGGTCTGTCGACAGTGGAACTCACGCTGTCGAGACCGGCGTTGATGATTTTGGCGCTGATGGATGGGGCTCACACCTGCGAGGAGATTCAGCACGAGTTTCACGCGGCCTGCGGGCAGCCCGTCTCATCGGAGACGCTGGGTTCGATCGTGCGTCACCTGGAGAGCGCGCATTTTCTGGAGGGTCCGGGCTTCGAGGCTCATTTCGAGTCTGTTCAAGCCGGTTACCGGGAGCAAGGCGTACGGCGTATGCCGCACCCGGAGATGCTCGGTCTCGAGGCCCGGCAAACCGGTTTCACCGGTGAGCCCCGGCGCGCCGGTGGCATTGCCAGTGATTCTCACGGTCTGTTCAGGGAGGTTCTCGCGGAAGCCCAAGCGCATACGATCACTGGGACGATTCGCGGAATTATCGCACCGCATCTCGATTACGCTCGCGGTCGACCGTGCTACGCCGCGGCCTATGCCGCGCTGGGTCGGCGCGAGCCTCCCGGACGCGTGGTGATTCTCGGGACCAATCACGCGGGGCGGGCGCAGTCGGTCGTCGCGACGGCAAACGATTTCGAGACGCCGCTTGGCCGGGTACGTACGGATGTCGACTTCCTACGGCGCGTGGAACGCCTCTGCGGCGAGCTGCGTACGTACGAGCTCGATCACATGTACGAACACTCCGTTGAGCTGCAAGTGCCCTGGTTGCAGCACCTCTTCGGAGTCGATGGCTTCATGATCGTTCCGTTTCTGATCCCGGATGTGTGCGGACCGACCGGCACGGCGCCGATGGACGGTCGAGGCGTAGACGTTCGCGATTTCGCCACCGCGCTGGCCGACGCGATCGCCGACGATGGTGTCGACACGCTGGTCGTCGCCGGTGCCGATCTCAGTCATGTCGGCGCCGCATTCGGCGACGAGCGCACGTTGGACGAGCCCTACCTGGGCGAGGTCCGCCGGCATGACCTCACGGCCCTCGATCGGCTCCAAACGGGCGGCGCGGACGCGTTCCGAGAGTATCTGACAGTCGAACGCAACCGCACGAACATTTGCAGCGCCGGTTGCATCTTCACCCTCGCCCGGATTCTGGGAGACGCGCACGTGACGCGAATCACATACCATCAAGCGGTCGATCAGGCGACCCAGACATGTGTCACCTGCGCGGCACTGGTGTTTAGCTAGAGTATGA
>JADFRH010000008.1:0-5060 GCA_022561415.1 Planctomycetota bacterium | reverse complement strand
AGTGGTTCATCGCTGTATCGCCGGATCATTGCGGGGGAGACCGGGGCGTGGTCCCTGCCCGTGCGAGGGTGCTTTCGTCTCGCGGAGGTCGCCTATGCGTCGGCCGTCTCGCTCCGCAACGCCCGGTACGATCGCCGGGGGCCGAGCGAGGTGCTGCCGATCCCCGTCGTCAGCGTCGGCAACGTCACCGCCGGCGGGACCGGCAAGACGCCGTTCGTCATCGAAATCGTCGAGCGCCTCGACCGCATGGGTTTCAGCCCGGCCGTCGTGTCGCGCGGCTACGGCGCCGGTGAAACCCAGCAAGCTGGTGGTGCCAGCGGCTTGCCGGGCGCCGACGAAACGGCGAACGACGAAGAGCGTCTGATTCGGCGTCGCTGCCGGGGCGTCATCACCGTGTCGAACTCGAATCGCGCGTGGGCGGCGGAGGTCGCGCATCGCAAATGCGGTGCCGACGTCATCGTCCTCGACGACGGTTTCCAACATCGCCGGCTCGGTCGATCGCTCGACATTGTGCTGGTCGACGCCACCTGCCCTTTCGGATTCGGGCACATGCTTCCACGCGGCCTCCTTCGCGAGCCGGTCGCTTCGCTGCGCCGCGCGCAGCTCATCGCCTTGACGCGCTGCGACCAGGCTTCGCCCGCCGAGATCGAACGAATCGAAACGCGCATCCGCTCCATTGTGGGCGATCCACTCCTTCTGCGGTGCCGGCACGGCGTTACTTCCATCGACTACCTTGACGATTCGCCCATGGAAGGCGGTCTCGACGGGAGGCGTGCCGTGCTCTTTGCCGGTCTGGGGCATCCCGAGGCGTTTGCGACAACCGTGCGCTCGCTCGGCGTTGACGTCGTCGCTCACCGCTGGTGGCCGGACCATCACCGGTACACCCTACGGCAGATCAAAGCGCTGCTTGAGGGCGACCGACTGCCGCCTTACGATCTACTGCTCACGACGGAGAAAGACGCCGTCAAGCTTCGGGATATCGACGGGATCGATCCGCGACGGATCGGCGTCGTGAAGGTTTCGATCGACTTGGAGGGGCGCGGCGGTACAATTCTGCAATCGGTCTTGGACGAAGCACTTGGTCGTGGATAGTTTCGGATGACGCGAGCCTACAAACCCGTGGACACCTCACGCCTCCGGACTTACAGCGCGCGGCGCCGTGCCCGCAAGTCAGACGTCAAGCATTTGGCATCGATACCCGGCGTCGGTGCTTTGGCGCCTACGTCCGCGCCGAAAGGTCGTAAGAACAGTTGGAAATGAGCGAGATCGATGCTCTGATCTTCGGTGGCGGGGCCGCTGGTTTGTGGCTGCTGGACGAGTTGCATCGGCGCGGGTTTAGTACGTTGCTGATCGAGAGAGATGCGCTTGGGTCCGGGCAGACCATCGCCTCCCAGGGGATCATTCACGGCGGGATCAAATATGCACTGACCGGTCTCGGGACGAGCGCTGCGCGGGGTGTGCGGAACATGCCCGGCGTTTGGCGGAATTGCTTGGCCGGGCGGACCGAGCCGAATCTCGCCCGCACCGCCGTACTGGCGGAGCGCTGTTTTCTTTGGCGGACCGGATCCGTCTCATCGAGGTTGGGCCTGGTAGGGGCACGCCTGGGACTTAGCTCACACGTGGAGCACGTGGCAATCCCCGATCGCCCGCCGCTGCTTCGCGAGTGTCCCGGCGACGTGTATTCGGTCAATGAGCAGGTGATCGACGTCGGTTCATTCTTGGAAGACCTTTCCCAGCGGCATCAATCGCGGATTATTCGAGTCGAGAACGCGGACCTGATCCGTTTCGCAGCGGCGCGCACCGGTCGCACAACCGTTGTGCTCGCGGGCGCTCTGCCTGGTGAGACCGAACACGAATTGCAGCCCGACTATGTGATTCTCTCAGCCGGAGCCGGCAATGAGGTGCTTCGGCAACGGACGGGCCTCCCGTGCGACGCGATGCAAAGGCGTCCGCTGCACATGGTCTTAGCTCGGGGTGAGCTACCCGAGATCTTTGGACATTGCATCGACGGCGCCAAGACCCGGGTGACGATCACCACGACGACGGATTCGAGCGGGACGCGCGTCTGGCAAGTCGGGGGACAGGTGGCCGAGGACGGCGTCAAACGCGGAAGCGAGGAACTGGTCGAGCATGCCCAACGCGAGCTGCGTAGCGCGCTGCCCGGCGTCAACCTTGACGACGTCGAATGGGCCACCTATCGTGTCGATCGTGCGGAGGAAAGAATGCCGGGCGGCAAACGCCCGAAAGGTTGGACCGTCCGACAAGAGGGAAATGTCCTGACGGTTTGGCCGACGAAGCTGGCATTGGTCCCTGAGCTGGCGCGGGACGTGGCGGATCGGCTCGGCAAGCCGCGGGTGGGTCACTTGGAGCTCGGACCGCTGTGCCCGGACTGGCCACATCCGGAGGTCGCCCTACCGCCGTGGGACACGGAGCACAGATGGCAGAGTTAGACCATCCTTTCTCACTCATCGGGTTCGGAGGCTTCAAGATCGGTCGCGATCAGGACTTCAAGTATCCCACGCCGTACGATCTTCCGGATGACGCATCCGCCGATCGCCTGCTGAACGGTCTCCTTGATCTGGGCATCAACTACATCGACACGGCGCCGGCGTACGGTTCGAGTGAACAGCGGATCGGGCGCGCCATCGGCCACCGGCGCCGTGAGTTTCTCCTCTCCACCAAAGTCGGTGAGCGATGGGAGCATGGTCGTTCGATCTATGACTTTTCGGAACGGGCCGTTCGCGCGAGCATCGAGCGGAGCCGCAATCGACTTCAGGTCGATACGCTTGATCTCGTTTTCGTGCATGCGAATCAAGATGACCGGCATGTGGTCCAGCAGACGGACGTCGTGCCGGTGCTTCGTGCATTGCGCGACGAGGGCGTGGTGTCGGCCATCGGATTGTCGGCCTACCATGAACCGGCCTATCGGGCAGCGCTGGACTGGTGCGACGCAATCATGGTCGAATACCATCTGCGGGACCGCTCACTTGAACCGATCATGACAGAGGCGCGACGTAGCGGGATTGCCGTAATCGTGAAAAAACCGCTCGCTTCGGGTACGCTGACCCCCAAGGAGGCGTTTCCCTTTGTCCTGAACCAGGTGGCGGTGAGCAGCATCGTTGTTGGCAGCTTGTCCCTGGATCACCTGGGCGAGAACCTTCGGATCGCACGGACCATCGTCGACCGTCGGGCACAAGCTGCCGGTCAGAGATCATCCGCGGCGAAGGCATGATGAAAAAGAAAGCGGTTTTTCTGGATCGCGACGGAACGATCATCGAGGACGTCGGCTTTATCGGCGATTCCGCGAAGGTCCGGCTCCTGCCCGGAGCGGCCGACGCGATTCGCCGGATCGCGGAGGCGGGATTCGAGATCGTCGTCGTGTCGAATCAGTCCGGGGTCGCGCGCGGGATCTTTGACGAGGACGCTCTCTCCAGCGTACATGCTCGGATGGTCGAACTGCTGGGCTCACAGGGTGCCCGGCTCGACGGCGCATTCTATTGTCCCTATCTCGAGGGTCCGGAAGCCGTGGTCGAGGCCTACCGCTGTGCGAGCGAGCTGCGCAAGCCCGAGCCGGGCATGCTCACCCAGGCGGCCGACGAACGAGACATCGATCTGTCGCGCTCCTGGATGATCGGTGATTCAGCGCGGGACGTCGAAGCGGGTCAGCGCGCGGGTTGCCGGACGATACTCCTGGATCCGGAGGGAACGCTCGGAAGCGATGGGCAGATTAACGCGACCCACACGGTGGCGTCGCTGCCGGAGGCCTGCGAGCTTCTTGAGCCCAGCCCGAAGACGCAAACTGATCGTGGAGTCGTCGGCGCTGTCGCGACACCCTCGGACGACGTGGTTCGACTGCTCGGCAAGATTCACGACCTGCTCGATCGTTCACACCGTCAAGACCGGCAGCCCGATTTTTCGGTGGTTCGTCTGTTTGCCGCCCTCATTCAGATGTTCGCGATCGTCTCCGCGCTGTGGGGTCTCTTGGCTCTGATGAACGATCTGCCCGACGTCGCCACGGCCAGACTCACACTGGCGTGCTTCCTGCAACTCGCGTCCGTCAGCGCTTATGTGATTGATCGTTTTCGCTAGTGCCACATTAGTGGCAGTCTGAAGACGTGGCCAACTCCCGGCGCGCCGGGCCGTCATGTTATCGCAGCGTCAGCATGTCGACCGACAAAGTCGCCTTGCCGATCGCCCGACTGCGGCAGAGCCGCTTTGCGGTGTCGGGCTTGGGCATGGCACCCTTGCAAGGTGCCTGGCGCGAGGTCTTGCTCTTGACCGAGCTATCGGACGAGGTAGGACAGGTGTGATTCGCGCGGTCTCTACGCTATTGAAAGGTGTAACGTGAGCGGGATCAAAGGGTCTTTGGTTCTGGCGTACTAGCTGTAGCTTATTCGGGAGCCAGCGGCGCTCATCTTGCGTGTCTCGGCTACCGTCGTCAACTCGAGTCGGAGGCTCTAGCATGAGAAGGACGACATACATCGCGGTGTTGGCAGTTTTCGTTTCATGTGGCACGGCCCACGGTGGTCCCGTACTGCTTGGAAGCATCTCCAACTCCTGGCAGGGAACGGATCCCACAACGATGGAAACAATCGAGATGGGAGATCGTTTACTGTACGTAGTTGTCGGCGATAGTAGGTACGGTGATCTCTTCGAAGAGACTCGCGTACTTGTTCGGCGCGACGACCCACCGATTATCGTCGATGAATCGATGATCCTGGGAAGTGACTCAGACTTCGCGTTGATTGCCGAGCTGCTTACAGACGGAACATCGTTGGGGGAACCCGACGGATCTGGGCTTCAGGAGATCAGGGTCTTGGGGCTGATCGGAGGCGAAGAGATCATCGATGTCCACGTTCCGCGCATTTCGGAGTTTGATCTCTTCGGATACGAGGTAGAGCGTATCGACCGGCGCGTCGCATTTACCATAATGAGTCCGGGCGGAATCCCTGGTACCGAAGGCACCGTCTTTCGGATCGAGGGCGTCTACGAGTTCTGGGGAATACCGGAGCCAACGACGTTGGGACTCCTTTGCGCGGGTTCGATCTTGCTGCTACGGC
>JADFRH010000007.1 GCA_022561415.1 Planctomycetota bacterium | reverse complement strand
CTGGCTCCGGCGTGGGTGGCGGGCCTTCGTCGGCGAAGGATTCGAGGACGCCGCTCGGCGTGTCGTCCCGTGCATTGTCCGGGGTTGGTTCGGCCTTTGGATTCGGTTCCGGCGCTGCGGGGCGGGGTGGCGCCGGTGTTATTGGTTTGATCTCTTCGACCGCAAGAGGCACGGTCGAAGGAACGCCGGCGCGCTGGTCGGCCACCTGCGGCGGCTGAATGTGCGGAGGGCTCGCCATCGGGCGGGCGGTGTGCTCGGCGCGCTCCACGCGCTTGGCGAAGGCGTAGTAGTCGCTCCAGTTTCGGCGCCCGGCCGACACGAACATCCATCCGAACATGATGTTGAGCGCGGGCTGCAACGGGGCGCCGCCGTCGATCAGCATGGCCGCCCCGGTTAGCGCGAAGACGATTCCAAGCGCGATCGACACGACGGCGTCGATCAGCAGGACGAGGCGTTGCCCCGTCAGAGACAGCGCGGCCAGCACGGCCATCGCAATCCCCCCGGCGCGAATCGCATGGAGGAACAACCCGTTCGCTCGGCTGAAGAGGTCGGTGCCGGTCGGCTCCGCCAGGCCGTAGAAGAATCCGAAGAAGATCAGGAGCCCGGCTGCGATGGCGCATGAGCCGGCGTTTTGGCGGACACGGGAAGAAGAGAAGCTATCAGCCATCAGCTATCAGCCATCAGAAACAAGGCCGGCGGTCCCGGCGCGCCGGGATCGGCCGGGCATTATGGCATGACGAATTTTTGGTCGGGGGCGCGAACCGTCATGACTGCGCAGGGAGCCTTACGCACGACTTTTTCCGTCGTCGAGCCCAGCAGTATGTGGGCGATGGCGCCGCGGCCATGCGTTCCCATGACGATCAGCGAGATGTCGTGTTCGCGCGAGTAGTTGATGATCTCGACGAAGGGGCGACCGAGCCGGACGTTCGTAATGGGCGGGGGCTTGATGCCGCCGAGGTGCTCGTCGCAAAACTGCTTCATGCGTAACTCGGCCGACTCGAGCAGGTTGTCGGGCGGCGGTCCGACGGGGATGCTCTCGGGACCCATGGCACCCCAATACTGATAGGCCTCGTCCACGACGTAGAGGCAGTGGAGCTGGGACTCGAATCGATCGGCAACGGCCTGTGCCCGCTGCAGAGCGCAGAGCGACAGGTCGGAAAAATCGGTGGGAAACAGAATGGTGTCGAAGCTGATCGGCACGGCACACCATGGCATTATCGACGCGCTTTCGCTCAGTTCACCGCTGAATCGTAGGTGTGTGCCGAAGCCGCGTCAATTGGCCAACATGGCGTGCGGGAGCCGATTCGCTACAATTCCGATGAATCATGTGGACCCCGGCGTGCAGGGTGGTTGGGGCGTGGGAAGCCGAGCGAGAATGACCTTGGAGCTGAAAGTCATAGCCGATCCTTCTGAGAAGCCGCAGCGGCGACTGCCGCCGTGGCTCAAGCGCCCGCTCCCGTCCATGGATTTCCCGCACACCAGGCGGGTGGTCGCAGCAAGCGGCGTCGCGACGGTCTGTCAGGAGGCGCGGTGCCCGAATCTGTCGGAGTGCTGGTCGAAGCGGCACGCCACGTTCATGATTCTCGGGGACCGCTGCACGCGGCGTTGCCACTATTGTGCGGTTACGACGGCGCGACCGGGGCCGCCCTCCGGCGACGAGCCGCAGAGACTGGCACAGGCCATTGCCGAGTTGGAGCTTACCCACGTCGTGCTGACGGCCGTGGCGCGTGATGACCTGGCGGACGAGGGTGCGGGGCATTTTGCGGCGTGTGTTCGCGAGATTCATGCCCGGTGTTCGTCGACGACGGTCGAGGTGCTACCGGCCGACTTTCACGCCCGGCGCGACTGCATCGCGACGCTGTGCGAATCGCAACCCGAGCTGTTCAACCACAACGTCGAGATGGTGGAACGGTTGACGCCGAAAGTTCGCCCACAGGGGAATTACCGTCGTTCGCTCGATGTTCTTCGGATCGTCAAGGAGCTTGCGCCGGGTATGCTGACCAAGTCGGGCGTGATGGTCGGGCTTGGGGAGACGGTGGCGGAGCTCCATCGCACGTTCGAGGAGTTGCGCGCGGTGGGCTGCGACGTGCTGACCGTCGGGCAGTATCTACAGCCCACGCCAACCCATCACGCGCCGGTCGAACGGTATTACAGGCCGGAGGAGTTCGACGCACTCAGCGAGCACGCCAGGCGTCTCGGGTTCGTCAGCGTCGCGTCGGGACCGTTCGTGCGCTCGAGTTACAACGCGGCCGACGTGTTTGAAGAGAGCCGCAGACGGCTTTCACTAACCGCGTAGTTCCGGTCGGCCGGGCACGGCGTCGGCTTGTGTCACGTATCGGTTTCATTCTTACCTTCGCATTGGAGCCGAGGCGCCGTGTCGGACCTTTCGAGAATCAGCTCGACAAAGCAAAGGCAACAGCTCTTGCGTTTCGCGCGCGAGACGGCCGGGCGCGCCCTGGGTGTGCGTGGTGGCGGCGAAATCGAAACCCCTCGGATCGCCGGAACGTTCGGCGGCGTCTTCGTGACGTTCTGGAGGGGAAAGACGCTTCGGGGCTGCGTCGGCACTTTCAGCGCCACCGATGACATCGCCGCGACCGTGGCGAAGATGACGGAGGCATCGCTTCGTGACTCGCGTTTCACGGGTAATCCCATCAGGGCGGCGGAGCTGCCGAAGCTGTTGATCGAAATCTCCGTGCTGTCGACGCCGGAGCGGACGAGCGACCCGGCGTCGCTAATTCCCGGCGTTCACGGCGTGATTATTCGGCGCGGCGCGCAGTCGGGCTGTTTTCTGCCGAAAGTGGCGAGCGATCGGGGCTGGTTGGCCGAGGAGTTTCTGTCCCAATGTTGCGCCATGAAAGCGGGACTTGACCGCGACGCCTGGCGGGACGCCAAGACGGAGGTCGAGCTCTTCGAGGCGGATGTCATCTGTGAGCCCGAAACGCCTTCGAGCAACGCGCGCTAGCCCGGGTTTACTCGGGCGCTGCATCGCGTCGGAGCCTGTGATTTTTGCACGGGCTCTCGAATCGGGTTTCGCATCAAGGTATTGATTGACACGTCGCGCAGATGAGCGTAGGCTCTCGGGCGGTATGGGGAAACTGGGCAATGTACGTAGCGTCTGGCTAAACAAGGAGTGCTAGGTCAGAGGATTACGCCTATGAGAACGAACCGAACCAAGCAGGTGTTTACGACGGGAGAGGTTGCGCAGGTTTGCAAGGTCAGCCAGCAGACGGTGATCCGCTGTTTCGACAGCGGCAAGCTGAAGGGGTTTCGCGTGCCGGGCTCGCGCTTTCGGCGCATCCCGCGCGAGGCGCTGGTTTCCTTCATGAAGGACAATCAGATTCCTCTGGACCATTTGGAAAGTGGTCGCCGGCGGGTGCTGGTTGTGGATGACGACGAGGCGATCGTCGAGATGTTTACCGAGCTGCTGGAGCGCGACGGGCGGTTCGAGGTGCGCACGGCCTCGTCCGGGTATGAAGCGGGCATGCTGACCGAGCGGTTTCGCCCGGATGTGATTCTGCTGGACTTCAAGCTGCCCGACATCAACGGGACGGTCGTGTGCAGCGGCATTCGCTCGAACGAGATCCACAACCACACGAAGATCATCATCATCAGCGGTGCGGCGGATCCCGAGGAGGTCGAGGAGCTTCGCCGGGCCGGCGCCGACGAGTTTATACGCAAGCCGTTCGACATCACGGCCGTGATCGCGCGCATCGCCGAGATGCTGAACCTCACCGCGTAATTATGAATCATGAACGGCGAATTTAGCGTGAAACGCGCCGGGTTGTGCGTTCCTTCGCCATTCATGATTTCCAATTCGCGTGATCGCGCGGCGTTGATTCTGGCCGCGGTCGATGATCTTCCGTTGTCGTTGTCGATTCCGCCGGGGTTACTCGACGCTGACGATCCAGCCGACGCGGGCGCAGTGATTGACCTCTTCGAGCACGATGCGTCATGGCTCTCCTCGCTTCGCCGATTCGCGCGGGAGACTGAATGCGGCGCTGCAGCGCCGGCGATGTCGGCGCGCGAACTCGTAACGCATCTGGGCGTCGCTACAGCGCGCGACGCGGCACTCGTTGTACAGTATCCATGTGTGTTCGGGTCGCCGAGCAGCGGTCACGACGAGCGCGAATCTCTCGACGATCTTCGACAGCACAGCGTGGCCGTGGCGTGCGCCTGCCGGATGCTCTGGGAACGTGCCCCGCACCTGGGCGATGGTGCGACGGCGTTTGTCTGTGGCCTGCTACACGACATCGGGAAGATTGCGCTCGTCGCATGCTGCCCCCGAGGCTACGCACGCGTACGCAAGCGGGTCCGCGATCATCACACGTCTTTGGTCGAATCGGAACGCGACGCGCTGGGAATCGATCACGCGGCCATCGGCGGGCACATTGGCGCGCGGCTCGGGCTGTCCGCACAGATGGTCGACGGAATCCGTCTCCACCATCATCTGTTCGACGAAACAGACGACCTCGCGACGCGGGCGCTTCCTGCGTTGGTTCAGGTGGCCGACGAAATCGTGAATGACGAGGGAAGCGACGGCAAAGGAGGCCGGTGGGCGCGCGATCTTAATGAGATTGCCGCCGCGCTCGATGTAGAGGAAGGCGTGTTGGCGTCGGTCGCAAGGGAACTGCCGGATCGAGTGCGACCGTTCGCGGCGATGTTCGACGCGGGTGCGGGCGACGCTGAGTCGCCCCGAGCCGCAGGCTTCAGCTTGCGCGGTGCCGGGTCGAAGTCGCCCACTCGAGAATCACCGGCAGAGCCCCCGGCGCGCCGGGGCTGGTCGACCGCAGTCCATTCCGACCGTGCCGTCGTCCGCGCGATTCGGCGGTTTGCCGAGTTGTTGGGCTCGGGCGCGCATGGCGCGACGCCGCGGCGCGTTTGCGAGGCGGCGGCGGCGTGTGTTCGAGACGCACTGGGCGTGGAGTCATGCGCAGCGCTGCTGGGCTCATGTACGAGCGACGTTCTTTTTCTCGGCGCCGCCACGGGCGAGCGTGGGGCTTCGGTCGCCTCGCGATCGCGGGTCATGCCGGCCTGGTCGGTGAAGATTTCGGATGTCGTTCCGGTCGATCGGCCTGATCGCGCATTCGTGAAGGCGCCTGAGGCGTGCGAACTAATCTGGGAGCGGTGTCTCGACACGATTCCGCGCGGGACGCTGTGGCTGCTGCCCTTCGTCGTACCGAGCGACCCGCTTTGCGGCGAGGTGCGGGGCGGTGTGCTGGTGTCGACAGGTGACCGACGTGATGCGCGGCGTGGCATGGACCTGCCGGGGTTGGATGTTCTGGCCACCGTGATGGGGATTGCCGGCGCGGCGGCGATCGCGCACGCCGAGCAGAAGACCGATGTAGATCGGTTGGCGGATGAGGTGCGGCGTGGGCGCGAGCTGCTCAATGAGCAGGCGCACGGCCGGATGATGTCCACCATTGCCGCCCTGGCCGGCGGCGCGGCGCATGAGCTGAACAATCCCCTTTCGGTGATCTCCGGGCGGGCGCAGCTACTGCTTGGCGACTGCGCGGATGAGGCCACCGCCAAGGCCTTGCGTGAGATCAAAGACCAGGCCCATCGCGCATCCGGGATCGTCACGGATCTGATGAGTTTCGCGCGTCCCGACCCGCCCCTGGCCGAGACTTTCACGGTGGCCGACTTTCTGGACCCCTTGTTTCAATGCTGGCAAGCGAATTCCGAGGCAGAAGGTGTCCGGTTCGAGTTGCTCGTCGCGGACCGTGGCACGACGGTCCACGCGGACGCGAAGCAGGTGGCCGAGATCCTCGATGCGGTGGTCGCCAACGCGATCGCGGCGTCCAAGCAGGGTTCCGCTCGTGTGCATATCAACTCACCCTCCCGAGCATCCGATGAAATGGTGCGGATTGTCGTGACGGACCACGGAGTCGGCATGGCGCGTGACGTGTTGGCGCACGCGTTGGATCCGTTCTTCTCGTTTCGTGAATCCGGTCGCGGTCGCGGCATGGGGCTTTCGCGGGCCTATCGGCTCGCGGAGATCAACGGCGGGCGGTTGCGTCTCGAATCGAAGCTCGGTTCAGGGACGACGGTTACGATCGAGTTGCCCTCGCGTCCGACCGGCGCCTAGCAGGCCGCGTCAATCCGCGCCGTGCCATCTACAACCTCATGACGGACCGTTGTCACAAAATCCTGATTGTCGAGCCGGACCCCGACGTGCTCGAGATGCTCGTCGCTTCGCTATCGAGGCGTTTCGATGTGCGTCTGACGTGCGTGTCGGACGGAAACGCGTGCCTCGACGTCGAGATGACCGAGCCGCACGACCTGATCATCACCGAGGAGAGACTCGCGGACATGAGCGGTCTGTCGCTTGCGGAGAAGCTGATGTCGCTGGCGACGAGACCGGTCGTATTGCTTACGGGTGAGGCCGACTTTGACGACGCCGTGGCGGCGCTGCGCAGCGGCGTGGCCGACATTTTTCGCAGGCCGTTTCCCATCGAAGACCTGCTCGCGTCAACCGATCAAATGTTGCGCGATCACGCGTTGATGCGCCAGCGTGTCGCCAAGTACCACCGGATGCGAAAACTCGTTCGCCGCGTGATTCGAGAGCGGCGCGATCTGCGGCGGCGCATCGAGTTGGTGTGCCGCGATCTGGTCGGCGCGCAGCGGCGCCTGGTCCATCGCGTACTGGCGATGGGCGGTAGCCAACCCGATTCGACGGGATAGACTCACGTCACCGCTGTGGCTGTGCGTCCGAAGGGCTGTACGCGGCGAGCGGGGATGCGATACTGTCTTGGAGACCGCCCAGGCGGGGCGGATCCGCGCCGAATCCCGTTGCCATGCGGCATAGCCGAATCCAAGCCGTGGATCACGTGAACGTTGAGTCGCCCCACGGGCTCGACGACGAGCTGCGGTGGTTCTACGGGGAGGTCGCGGAGTTGGAGGAGCGGCCCCCGGAGGCGACGATGGGGCCGGGGATCTGCTTTCGATCGGAGCGGATCGAGCTGAGAATTCGCTTTTCCCCTGAGCCGCGGATCGAATCCGTGGAATGCCGGGTGATCGTGGGTGTTCCGTCGATCGACGAGGCCGCTGAGCGGCTTTCTGAGCGAAAAACGCCGTTTCAGCGTTTGTCGGGGCTGGCCTGGTCTGACCGGCGAATTCAGGTCTTGGATCCGGCCGGGAACCGGGTGGAGCTCAGACAAGCCCAACGGGACATCCCACTTTGATTTTCACAGCCCCGGAGCGCGGTTGGGCCTGGGCGAAAAATTCCGCAAAAATGAGCGTGACATGATTGGCGCATTCCTGTATACTTGCGGGTGTTCTAGGAATGACCGTCCTGTTTCAGTCTGTTTTTCCGCCCGGTAGCCTTCGATTTTTCCTTGCCGCGCTCTTGCGGCGTATCCTTTTCGGGTAGGGCAGGCGCGACTGACACGAAATTGTCGCGATCACAAACCAAACAATCGAAACCGCTCATCGGACTTGCAGGGGGCGTTGGCGCCGGTAAGTCAGAGGTGGCGCGGATACTCGAGAGTCTGGGCGCAGCGGTCATTGATTCCGACCGGCTCGCTCATGAGGAACTCGATGCTCCCGGCGTTGCGAGGACGCTGCGGGAATGGTGGGGATCCTCGGTCTGCACGGCCGATGGGGGTGTGGACCGCAAAGCGATCGGGACGATTATTTTCGGCAATCCGGGCGAGCGCGCTCGGTTGGAAGCGTTACTCTACCCGCGCATTCGCAAGCGGCGGGAGGCGCTGCTCGAGGTGTACGAGTCCGATCCGGACATCAAGGCGATCGTATTGGACACGCCGAAATTGTTCGAGGTCGGGTTGGATGGTATTTGTCACACGGTAATTTTTGTAGATGCTGATTGGGCAGTTCGTGTGAGGCGCGTGGCCGACGCACGCAACTGGACCGAAGAGGAGTTGAAACGACGGGAGATTATTCAGGATCCGCTTGACATGAAGAAGGCACGTGCCGATCATGTCATCAGCAATCAGACCGACACCGAGGATTTGCGCCGGGAAGTGGAGCGGGTATTTGCCACGGTGATTGGGTCGGTTGCGTAGAGGTGATCCATACGACTGGCCCGTTCGGCCACGGTTCTCCTAACGATTCAGATTCCGTTTTCTTGCGCGCCTGCCTACTGCAGTCGGTAATCCAAGTCCAAAGATCAGGAGGTTTGATTCATGGCGAAAGCCACCACCGGGAAACCCCGGAGTACCAGGAAGAAAGCGACATCCGCCCCGAACGAGACGGCGACCGAGGCGCCGGAGGCGGTCAACGAGCCGGACGTCCCCGCAGTCTCTGCGGTCACCGACGGACCGCAGGACAGCGCGATCGACGCCGAAACGCACGCGAAGTACGAGAAGATCAAGAAGGGCGACATCCACATCACCGAGCTGCAGAAGATAAGCGTGCCGGAACTGCACGCGGTCGCCAAGGAGGAGGGGCTCGAGGAATACACGGGCCTGACGAAGCAGGATCTGATCTTCAAGATCCTCAAGGACCGCATCAATCGCAACGGCTTGATGTACGGGGAGGGCGTTCTGGAGATCCTTCCCGACGGTTTCGGGTTCCTTCGCAGCCCCGAATACAACTACCTTCCCTGCCCGGATGACATCTACATCTCTCCCTCGCAGATTCGGCGCTTCGGTCTACGTACAGGGCACATCGTCGCGGGGCAGATTCGTCCGCCCAAGGAGTCCGAGCGATACTTCGCCCTGCTGCGGGTCGAGGCGATCAACTTCGAGGATCCAAACATGGTCACGGAGAAGTCCAACTTCGTCGACCTGACGGCCATGCATCCGGATCGCCGAATCAATCTGGAGACGACGCCGGATGAGCTCAACATGCGCATCGTCGATCTGGTCACGCCGATCGGCTTCGGACAGCGAATGCTCATCGTGGCGCCGCCGCGAACCGGCAAGACCATCCTGCTCCAGAAGCTCGCCAACGCAATCGCGGCCAATCATCCCGATGCCTATATCTTCGTTCTGCTGATCGATGAGCGCCCCGAAGAGGTCACCGAGATGGAGCGACACACGACGGCCGAGGTCATCAGCTCGACGTTCGACGAGCCTGCGTCGCGCCACGTTCAGGTGGCCGAGATGGTCATCGAAAAGGCGAGACGGCTGGCGGAGTTCGGGCGCGATGTCGTGATTCTCCTCGATTCGATTACACGGCTTGCCCGCGCGTACAACACGGAAGCGCCGCACTCCGGCAAGATCCTCTCCGGGGGTATCGACTCCAACGCGCTGCAGCCGCCCAAGCGGTTCTTCGGTGCCGCCCGAAACATCGAGGAGGGCGGCTCTCTGACGATCATCGGAACGGCACTGGTCGACACCGGCTCGAAGATGGACGAGGTCATCTTCGAGGAGTTCAAGGGTACCGGCAACAGCGAGCTGCACCTGGATCGTCGCCTCGTCGAGCGTCGCGTCTGGCCGGCGATTGACATCGCAGCGTCCGGTACACGGCGCGAGGAGCTGCTGCTCGATCCGAAGGAACTGGAGCTGCTCTATCGACTTCGCCGTGTGCTTGCGGACATGAACGTGGTCGAGTCGCTGCAACTGCTTCGCGGGCAGCTCGAAAAGGTGCGAACGAACGCCGAGTTCCTCATGACGGTGAATCTGGCGTAGCCAAACGGGCGCAACGTCGGTGTCTATGTAAATGTTTGCGGCAAGGGGGAGATGAGTTGTCATGAACATCAGCATCAAGTACTGCATGGAATGAAACTACTACCCGACGGCCGCCAGTTTGGCGGAGGCGATTAAGGGTAAGTTCGGGGTGGACGCCGAGATGATCGAGGGCTCCGGCGGCGTGTTTGACGTTCACGTCGACGGCACGCAAATCTGGGACAAGAGCGAAGTCGGTCGGTTCCCCGAGCACGATGAAATCCTCGATCGGATCGCGTCGACCACCACCGCGTAGTCGGCCGTCGCCTGTCTCGCTGAGCGAAGGAGATCGGCGTGAGCGCGACCCTGACCTGGCTGGGACGTGCTTCGACTCGGTTGACGCTTCCGGCGCGCCGGGTCCACCGGGCTTGGGCCCAGTGCTCTGAAGAGCGACCGCCGCCGATTCTGTCACGCACCCCTGTCGCCCGGCTTGCCGTCGACCCCTTGTTTGTTCACCATTTCGGGAATACACTAGGCTCGCGTCCGGTTTAGGATACTGCGGATTTGCCGCGAAACGCATCTACCCCCCGGAGGAAAACACCGTGCATACAAGAACTTTGCGTGTGGTGAGCGTCGTGTCGGTGCTGGTGCTGGCGGTGAGCCTCATGGCCGCGGACGATGAGCCGCTGCGTGTGGCCGGGGACCGACCGGCCGACATCGTTCACATCAAACTCGATCTGAAGGTGGATATCCCGGCCAAGACCGCCGCCGGCACGGCCACGATCGACCTGGTGGCACTTCGCGATCTCAAGTCTATTCGTTTCGACGCCGTGGACTTCAAGGTGTCCGGCGTGAAACTTGCACGCGGCGAGGGTCGAGCGACGCCGATCGAGTTCGTCAACGACGGTGACTCGATCGAGGTCTTGCTGGGCGACAGGGCGCTGAAGACGAACGCGCGGGCGACCGTGACGATCGACTACGTGATCGACAACCCCAAGAGCGGCTTGCACTTCTTCGCGCCGAGTGAAGCCGACCCGGATGTTCCGTACGTGGTCTGGTCGCAGGGCGAGTCGGTTACGAACCGCTATTGGGTTCCGTGTTTCGATCACCCCAACGAGATGCAAACGACCGAGATGGTCGTCACCGTGGACGCCGGGAACGAAGTCATCTCGAACGGGCATCTCGTATCCAAGAAGAAAAACCGTGACGGCACGATGACGTTCCACTGGCTGCAGGACAAGCCGCACGTGGCCTATCTGATGACGCTGGTGGTCGGTGAGTTTCACGTCGAGACCGAAACGTGGCGCGGCAAGCCCGTTACGTACTACGTTCCGGAAAAGAACCGGAACGACGTCGAGCGCAGCTTCGGCAACACGATCGAAATGCTCGACTACTTCAGCGAGTTGACGGGCGTCGAGTATCCCTGGGACAAGTACGCCCAGGTATGTGCTCACGGCTTCGGCGGCGGCATGGAAAACACCTCGGCCACCACCCTGGGAACCTGGACGCTGCACGACGAGCGGGCACATCTGGATTTCAGTTCGGACGGGCTGGTCGCCCACGAGCTTGCGCACCAGTGGTTCGGCGATTATGTCACGTGCAAGAACTGGTCGCACCTGTGGCTCAACGAGGGGTTCGCGTCGTTTATGGACCCGATGTGGACCGAGCACCTTCTGGGCAAGGACGAGTACGACTACGACATGCTTCGGTCGATGCGGCGTGGGATCAAGGGCGGCAAGGAGCGGGCCGTGGTCGATCGGCGGTACAAAAAGCCGGGCGATATGTTCGACAGCCGGGCCTATCCCAAGGGAGCGTCGATCTTGCACATGCTCCGCCGCCGCGTGGGTGACGATATGTTCTGGGCCTCGGTCAAGCACTACCTCACCACCAACGCCCATCAGCCGGTCGAGACGCCCGACCTTCGGCGCAGCTTCGAGCACGTAACCGGTCGGTCGCTCGAGCGGTTCTTCTATGACTGGACGGAGCGACCCGGCGCCCCGGCGTTGACTGTGACGTACAAGTGGCTCGAAGAGGAAAAGCTGGCCGAGGTCTCCGTCAAGCAGACGCAAGAGGTCGACGCGTTTCACGTGCCGCTGGAGATCGAGTTTCGATTCGACGAAGGCGATCCGGTCACGATTCGTCGTGAGCTGACTGAGAAGAATCATCGCTACCTTTTTCCGCTGAACACGCATCCGAGCATGGTGCTGGTCGATCCGCGCAACGCGGTGATGATGGAACTCGAGGAGAAGAAGGGTCGCGACCTGTGGGGCGAGCAACTGGCGAATGCACCCTATGCGATCCACCGAATCCGGGCGGCCAAGCATCTCGGCGACAAGGGCGGCGATCGCAACGTCGAGCTCCTGGCCGAAGCACTGACGAACGAAACCTTCTGGGGTGTCGGCGCGGAGATCGCCAAAGCGCTCGGTGAAGCCGGCGGCGACAAGGCCCGCGATGCGCTGCTCGAAGGCCTGGGCAACGAGCACCCCAAGGTTCGAAAGGCTTGTGCGTCCGAGCTGAGTTCGTTCCATCGAGACGAGGAAGTCACGGCCAGGCTGTACTCGTTGATTCGCAAGGGCGATCCGAGCTACCGGGTCGAGGCTGCTGCCATTCGCGCCTATGGGAAGCTGCAGCCCGACGGGGCCACGGCGTTTCTCACGAGTCTGTTCGATCGGGACTCGCACCGTGAGCAGATTCGATCGGCCGCTCTGAGAGCGCTGGGCGACCAGCGTGACGCGTCGGGGCTTGATACGCTCTTGGCCTGGAGCCAGGTCGGCAAGCCGCGTTTCTGCCGGTCGGCCGCGATTTCCGGCATGGGTTCGCTCTACGAGAATCTGGAGCTCGACAAGAAAGATGTGTCACGAATCGTCGAGCGCGTGTCGGCGTGCGTCAAAGGTGAATCACGGTGGGTGAAGGGCTCGGCCATGCGCGCTCTGGGAAGCATGGGGAATGATGCGAAGGCGGCGCTGTCCATGTTGCGGGATGTGGCCGCCAATGCCGATCGCTCGCGCACCCGCGACGCTGCCGAGAGAGCGATCAAGAAAATCACGGCGGCGGAGCCGGAGAAGGTACAGGTCAAAGAGCTTCGCGAGGATCTGGAGGAACTCCAGGATGAGAACAAGGATCTCATAGAGCGACTTGAGAAGCTTGAAGCACGGTGGAAGTCGGCGGACGGCGAGGACGAAGAAGGGGGATAGGGACGGAGGGACGTAGGGACGGAGGGAATACGTTTTGACAATGCTCGGTTCGCGCTGAAGATGATGGACCGAGGGTTAATGTTTATGGGATTCAATACGAGGGTTTGGATATGAAGAAGATGACACCGATTTTTGGCGTGCTGCTGACCGGCGTGGTCGCGATGCAGGCATGGGCGGGAGATGCGCCGAGCGAGGCGAAGGCGGACGCGATGAAGGCCAAGTCGATTTACGACTTCACGGTCAAGAGCAACGACGGCAAGGACGTGAATCTGGCGAAGTATCGCGGGCGGGTGATGCTCGTGGTCAACGTCGCGAGCAAGTGAGGGCTCACCGATCGCACGTACTCCGGTCTGGAGTCAATCTACAAGAAGTATAAGGACAAGGGTCTGGCGATTCTGGCGTTCCCGGCCAACAACTTCGGAAACCAGGAGCCCGGCACGGATGCGGACATCAAGAAGTTCTGCGCGGGCAAGAAGATCACGTTCGATCTGATGGCCAAGGTCTCCGTGAAGGGCGAGGACCAATGTCCGATCTACAAATTCCTCACGACCCATGCCGACAAGAAGATCGCCGGCGCCATCGGCTGGAACTTTGTGAAATTCTTAGTCGGACGCGATGGCAAGGTCATCGCGCGCTTCGGCACGCGCACCGCTCCGGAATCCGACGACGTGGTGGCCGCCATTCAAAAAGCCCTGGCCGCCAAGGCGGGTTAGCAAGCGTGACGGTAGCGTTCGGGTGAATGCCGCGAATTCCGTAGCGTCCGGGCCCCGCACCGGACGTGTCTGGGTGGCACGGTCTGCCGGTACTCCGGGAGGCCATGAAGTCGGATACGGACCGGGCACGCGAAAAAAGCCACTGCCTCGCCGATGGCGCGACAGTGCCACCCATCGCCGCTGTACACGCAGCCTGAGCGGTGTACAATTCCTGACTGAGTTCGGCTGCGATCCTCGCGCGCCCTACTGTTGGCCAGTTCTATGCCTGAAGGAAGCTCACTAATTAACTTCGGTGATCTTGGGAAGCCAGCCACCACGTTCATCGAGAAAATCTCAGAAGCAATTGGTGGTTGGTGCAAACCGGGTCAGATTGAGCGAGTCGCCAAAGCAGAGGCCAAGGCTGCAATTATCAAGGCGCAAGGTCAGATTGAGGTGACCGATCTCGAACGCCGAGCAATGGCTCGACTCGTCGGCGAGGAAGCAAGGAAGCAAGAGAACATGGAGGCGATCGCCGAGCAGGCGATTCCCCAGCTTGATGATGCAGCAACGCCGCAGGACATGGAAGATGACTGGGTTGCCAACTTCTTCGACAAGTGTCGCATCACTTCGGACAAGGAAATGCAGGCGCTCTGGGCGCGAGTCCTTGCAGGCGAGGCTAATGCCAAGGGAACATTCGCAAAGCGAACGGTCAATCTCCTTGCAGAGCTTGACAAGAGCGACGCGCGACTTTTCACGTCGCTGTGCGGCTTCGCATGGGTAATTAGAGATGTCGTACCGCTGATATATGACGATGAGCACAGTATCTACAACGAGGCTGGCATCGACTTCGAGAGCCTCGAACACCTTCACTCCATTGGTTTGGCCAGTTTCGCCCCCCTTAGCGGATACAAGAAAACGGGCTTCTCAAGCTCAAGGTCGTTTCGAGCCTATTATTTTGGTCAATCACTCATCGTAGGTTTTCGGCAGCCCAAAGAAAACGAAATCGATATTGGGAAGGTGCTGTTAACACAAACCGGAAAGCAGCTCGCACGGATTTGCCAATCAAAGCCCGTTGAAAGTTTCCTGGAATACATCGTCGACAAGTGGAGCAAGAAGGGCCTGATTCTGTCCTCCTCCTATCCGCGAGCCACGTAGGGCCGTAAGCATGCGCGCCGAACCGCCGGACCTCCACGCGGTTGCGGAAACAGTCGCCGCGCGATTGAATACGCATCGTGGCGCGGGAGCCGTTTAATCCGAATCTGATCCGGGTGCCGGAGGGCGAGCAGGCGCCGGCCGGGAAGGGTGCGGGGTCTGGAAAGGCGGCGGGCGGCGGGGCGAAGTCAACCGCACGCTCGGGTCCGCTTAGCGTTTCGCAGGTTACTTCGCTGGTGGCGCGGGCGATTGAGGCGGCGTTGCCCGCGACGGTTCATGTCGTCGGCGAGATCAGCAATTTCAAACGCCACTCCAGCGGGCACCTCTACCTCACGCTCAAAGATCGACACAGCGAGCTGTCGTGCGTTATGTGGCGCAGTGCTGCGGCCAAGCTCAAGTTCCAACCCGAGGACGGCATGGAGGTCGTCGCCACCGGCGGCGTCGAGGTGTTCGAGCGGGCCGGTCGCTATCAGCTTTACATCCGCAGGCTCGAACCGCGCGGCGTAGGGGCGCTCGAACTCGCGTTCCGCCAGCTCTGCGACAAGCTCGAAAAAGAGGGCCTGTTCGACGAGGATCGCAAGCGGCCGCTGCCGGCGTATCCGCAGCGCATCGCCATTATCACCAGCGGGACCGGGGCGGCCATTGCCGACATGCTGCGGACGATCAAGCGGCGGTACCCCTGCGTGCATGTGTTGGTCTATCCCGTGCGCGTGCAGGGGGACTCGGCCGCCGGGGAAATCGCCCGCGCGATCGGGCGCATCAATGCCAACGATGCGGCACTGGGCAGCGTTGATCTGATCATCTCCGGGCGCGGCGGCGGGTCGATCGAGGATTTGTGGGCGTTCAACGAGGAGGTCGTGGCCCGGGCGATCTTTGCGAGCCGCATACCGTACATCAGCGCGGTGGGTCACGAGGTGGATGTGACAATCGCGGACCTGGTGGCCGACGTGCGGGCGGCCACGCCGACGGCGGCGGCCGAGATCGCCGTGCCGGTGCTCGATGAGGTGCTCACAGACCTTGACGAAACGATGCAGCGCATCCATCGCGCGGCGCGGCGGGAGGTGGACCTGTCGGCCGCCCGCTTGGACGGTCTGTTGCAGCGCGGCGCGGTTCGCGAGCCGCTGAATCTTGTTCACCGTCGCGAGCAGGTCGTGGACGAGCTGGCCGGCCGCATGCACCGGGCGGTTGTGCGGCGTTTGCAGACTTCGCGACACCGGGTCGAGCGGCTCGAGCCGATCGTCGGACGGATCGCCCCGCACATGCTGCTGATGCGCCGGGCGGTGGCGCTTCGCGATCGTCAGCACCGGCTGCGGTGGGTGATGGCGAGGCGCGTGACCGATCTAACGGCGGCCGTGGCCGATGGTGCCGGTCGACTCGATCGCAACGCGCCCCGGACGGCACTTCCGCGATGGGTCGATCGGTGGGATAATGCACGGGCGGCGCTTCCGGCGGCGATGGGCGGACGGCTTCGGCTGGCGGGCGAGAAGTTGAATAGTGCAACCGAGCTTCTGGCGGCCATGAGTCACAAGAGCGTGCTGGGGCGCGGGTTCGCGATCACCCGATCGAAGCGCGGGCGAAAGATCGTACGCTCCGTGGCTCAAGTGAGAGACGGCGAGCGCGTGTTGACCGAGGTATCCGACGGCGAGTTTGAATCGCAGGTCGTGAATCTGAAACAGTTGGAGTTGTTTGAGTAGGATCGAGAAGAAGGGACGTAGGGACAAAGGGACGTAGGGACGAAGAAGAGGATCGCGCATCGAAGACGTTCGGCACGGGGACCGGACGCTACGAAGAAACGAGAGCTAAGACCGTCATGGCCAATAAGAAACCGAGCTTCGAAGAGGCGTTGAAACAACTCGAGGAGATCACCGCGCGGATTGAGCGGGGCGAGATCGGCCTGGAGGAGTCGATCACGCAGTACGAAAAGGGCATGAGTCTGGTGAAGCAGTGCCGCGACATCCTCACCAAGGCGGAGCACAAGATTCAGCAGCTCCAGGAAAAAAGCGACGGCTCGCTGGCAACGAAGCCGTTCAAGACGATGGATTAGCGGATCGGTGTGCCGGACCTGTAGCACCGGCGTCTCTGCCGGTGTTTCCGATCCCTTTGACCCATATCCGAATCACCGGCACGGAGGCCGGTGTTACCTACGGAGGCCGGTGCTCCCTATTCCGACTGCGGCGGCGTCTGCGGGCCGTTCGGTGGCTTGTTTCGGCGGAGCTTGATCTGGTGGATTTCGAGGCGGGCTTCGCGGAGCAGCGTGCCGCTGGACCAGAGCTGGACGCGATACTCGCCAGCCTGGGGAAACGTCAGGCCGTGAAACTGCAGGGCGAGGTTGGCGATCGCTCGGGGGCTTTGGAACTTGACCTTGCCCTTGCCCGCCACAAGCGGCGGGCGCTCGTCGTTGGCGTCGACGATGCGGATTTCGAGATCCGTTTCGCCGTAGCCTTCGGTGAGGGCGACGTAGACGCAGAGCTGCGGGTGCGAGGCCGGGAATCTTTGGGCGTGGATGCGGCTGAACATGCCGATGAGCGACTGCTTACCGGTCATGCGGTCGGTGATGATCTGGTCGCACACGACCAGCGAGAGCACGTCGGGCAGCGGTTTTCCTTCGGGTTCGGGCATCGTCGGCTCATTTCTTGCGGTTCGTAGCGCCCGTATGGTATCACCGGCAGGATGCCGATGCCACACCGTTGGCCAGACTCCTCGAATTTCGACTTTGACGCCTGTTTGCTGCTTCGTGAAGACGTTTGATTCTCCGGCCGATCTGCTCCAGAATGCATGGTTCTGAGTCGCTCCCACGCCGGGAGCGGACAGCATCTACCGATGAAGCCATTATGAAAGTACACGAATACCAAGCACGAGAGTTACTGGTAGACGCCGGCGTACCGGTCCCGGATTCGTCCGTTGTCGAGACGGTCGATCAGGCGGTCTCCGCGTTCGAGAAGATCGGCGGCAGGTCCGTGGTCAAGGCCCAGGTCTTCGCGGGCGGTCGCGGCAAGGCCGGCTTTGTCAAGCTGTGCGACTCGGCCGACGAGGTGCGCGAGTCGGCCACGTTCATGCTGAGCAACCGCATGGTCTCGCCGCAGACCGGGGCCGAGGGTATCGCGGTCAAGAAGCTGCTGGTCGCGGCGGCCGTCGATATTGAAAGCGAGTACTACGTGGCCGTCGTGATGGATCGCGGCAGGCGATGCCCGGTGGTGATGGTGTCGCGCGAGGGCGGCGTCGAGATCGAGGTCGTCGCGAAGAAGAACCCCGACGCGATCTTCAAGCAGTGGCTGCACCCGCACCTCGGTTTGTTGAACTTTCAATGTGCCCAGCTCGTCCGCGCACTCGGCTTTACCGACAAGGCCCAGGCGAAGGCGGCCGCGAAAGTGATCCGCGGGTTGGTGGATGTGTTCTACGAGTACGACTGCGCATTGGCCGAGATCAACCCGCTGGTTCGCACGACCGGCGGCGAGGTGCTGGCGATCGACGCGAAGATGAACTTCGACGACAACGCGACGTTTCGGCACAAGCGGCTGCAGGAGATGTTCGACCCGGCGGAGGAGAACCCGATGGAGCTTCGGGCGAAGGAGCACGACCTGTCGTACATTCCCCTGTACGGCAACATCGGCTGCGTGGTGAACGGGGCCGGTCTGGCGATGAGCACGATGGACCTGATCAAGCTGCACGGCGGCGAGCCGGCCAATTTTCTCGACGTCGGCGGGGGAGCAGGCGTCGAGCAAGTGACCGAGGCCTTCCGTATCATTCTGGCTGATGACAACGTCAAGGCGGTACTGGTCAACATTTTCGGCGGGATTATGCGCTGCGACACAATCGTTGAAGCGCTACTCGAGGCCTACGACAACCTCGGTTTCAGCATCCCGTTGGTGGTGCGGCTGGAAGGAACCAACGTGGAAATCGCACGCAAGATGATTGGCGAAAGCGGCCGCAACATCGGCACCGCCACCGACCTGACCGACGCGGCGAAGAAAGTCGTGGGGACACTTACGCCGTAATCAGTTTGACTTTCAAAAATTCCGGCATCGACGTATCAGCAAACATGTGTAGAGCTGCGTATCACCGCGGCATCGGATTCCTCAGTGTTCTTTATGGATTGACACAATGAGCATTCTCGTCGATAAGAACACGCGCGTGATCTGTCAGGGTATTACCGGTAACGTCGGTTTGTTTCACAGCCGGAAGTGTCGCGAGTATGCGGCTGAATGCGGGCCGGGCGACGAGGTGTTTGTCGGCGGCGTGACACCGGGAAAAGGAGGCACGGAAGTCGACGGATTTCCGGTGTTCAATACTGTCGAAGATGCCGTTGCCCAGACAGGCGCCAACACGTCGATGATATTCGTCCCGCCGCCGTTCTGTGCCGATGCCGTCATGGAAGCGGCCGACGCGGGCATCGAATTGATCGTGGCAATCACCGAAGGGGTTCCCGTGCTCGACATGGTCCGTGTGGGGAGCTTCTTGTCCGGGAAACCAAGCCGCCTGATCGGCCCGAACTGCCCGGGCATCATCACGCCGGGCGTCGCGAAGATCGGCATCATGCCGGGCTATATTCACACGCCGGGAACCGTCGGCGTCATCAGCCGCAGCGGAACGTTGACCTATGAAGCGGTCTGGCAGTTGGGCAACGTGGGGTTGGGGCAATCGACGGCTGTCGGCATTGGCGGCGATCCGATCATCGGCACCAACTTCATCGACCTGTTGGAATTGTTCCAGAACGATCCGGGAACCGAGGCGATACTGATGATCGGCGAAATCGGCGGCAACGCCGAGGAACAGGCGG
The DNA here is from genome assembly GCA_022561415.1 of Planctomycetota bacterium. The sequence goes on along the minus strand of JADFRH010000007.1, from coordinate 149 downwards.
CCGAGTTTATCAAGCAACAGGTGACGAAACCGGTCGCCGCTTTCATCGCCGGCCGCACCGCCCCGCCGGGAAAACGCATGGGACACGCGGGCGCCATCATCTCCGGCGGCAGCGGCACCGCAGCGGAGAAGATTGCGGCACTGGAAGCG
>JADFRH010000203.1 GCA_022561415.1 Planctomycetota bacterium | reverse complement strand
TATCGTTGAGGCCGAACCACAGACGCAAACGAAGGAGGCCCCTACTCGAGCCTGTTCCGCGCCAACCTTCAGGAAGAACGGCTCAACAAGGAGCCCGCCATCCTGGGATCGCCGTTCGCAAACCGCAGAACGGATGTCGACGCACCACTAGAAGCGTCAACACCGCCCAACCCACCAAGCACACCCTCCAACATCGAAGAGTGACCCGTCCACGGACGTGGTCGTCTCAAACCCCACATCCAAAGGGCGCGCTCGCTGGGCCTTACGGCAATGCGCCCGAGATTGCATCCGAAATAAGACCGCTGATGATACCGCCCAGGTTGACATCAGAGATCACGGAACTTAACAATTCGTTCGTAAAGTTGTTCAAGGCCCGCGGATTGATGGTCAGGCAGTTCGCCTGCATCAGACATCCCGTCATGGCCACCGCCGCAGCGACTCTCAACGCCTTCTTCTTACGCATCTGAACATCTCCTTTGAAAACCGTTCACGGCTCCGCGTCCGCGTGACGCCTAAAGGCGACGATTGTACAGGCGGAACGCAAACTTGACTTGCCGAGCGACAGCCCGACGTCTGTATCCACAAACCATTGCAAGCACGGGGCCACCCCATGCCGAAATCACATTGTCTTTGAGTAGCTTTTTTCCGATCCAGCCGCGCCAAGCGATGCCTTACCGCCTCGGACCGCGCCCTCTCGCGAGCCGTTTCCCCGAATGCAGCCGACAACACATCGACCCATGCACTGCGACCGAACGCCCTCACATGGGTCGCCGGGGCGAAATGCCGCTACGATGCTGGCACTTATCGGATATTCTCCGTAGCCGACATTAGACCTTTCGACTTCCGCCCCTTCGGCTGGAAACCAGCAATACACGGTCGAAAAGCCGGGAAATCCAAACCGCCGCGCCATCGACGAAGATCCCCTTTTGAGCCAACTGGGGAACGATCGCACACGGCCATTAGGTTGTCAAGCCGATACCTTCCGGGGAATCCAAAAAAAACTGGGCGGCTGAGCCGAAGATGCATTGCCACGACACCGCTCATCTGGTATTAGTCGGAGTAAGGGCGGGCGCTTCCGGGGGTGGCTACCGCCCGTCTTCGAGCACGGAATTTACGTAACTTCCTGAAAACACGTAGTTTACATGCTTTCGGTCACGCCGGATTCGTCCCTCTGGGTTCAAAGTGCGGATCGATTCGGCTGGAAGGGACCGGCTTTGAGCGGATCACAAACAGCATCCCAAACGGTCTCGGGCACGCTCGAGACGGAGGGAAACGGCGGCGGACGGCTGCGGTCGCCGGAGGGGGACTATCGCGCTCGTGGCACCGACCCCGTGGTGACGTCGAAGGTCTGCCGGGCTCTGGGGCTGCGAGGCGGCGAGTGGATCGTGGCTAGCGGATTCCCCTCCCGCGATCGTCGGGGTATTCGCATCGAATCGCAGGAACACATCGAAACCATCAACGATCGACCGACTGCGGACTACATCGGCACGACTCCTTTTGAAGAGCTGACCGCGATCAACCCGACCCAGAGGATTCGCTTCGAGACCGGTGGCGGCCCGCTGTCTATGCGCGTCGTCGACCTGCTCACGCCCATTGGCCTGGGACAGCGAGGGCTGATTGTCGCACCGCCGCGAACGGGAAAGACGATCCTGCTTCAGCAGATGGCGGCCGGGATCGCCGCCAACTATCCGGACATCTACATGATGGTTCTTCTCGTCGATGAGCGTCCGGAGGAGGTGACCGAAATGCGCCGCACGGTCCACGGCGAGGTCATCGCGAGTTCCAATGATCAGGACGTCAAGAATCACCTACGTCTATCGCGTTTGATCGCCCAGAAGGCGAAACGGATGGTCGAGAGTGGGCGCGACGTTCTTGTGCTGCTCGATTCGCTTACGCGAATGGGTCGGGCGTTCAACGTCGGGCTGCGAGGAGGCGGGCGCACGATGTCGGGCGGGCTCGACATTCAGGCGTTGACCGAACCGAAAGCGATCTTCGGCGCCGCACGAAATATCGAGAACGGAGGGTCGCTGACGATCATCGCCTCCTGCCTCATTGAGACGGGCAGCCGCATGGACGACGTGATTTTCAACGAGTTCAAAGGGACCGGCAACATGGAGATCATTTTGTCCCGCGAGATGGCGAATCGGCGTCTCTGGCCCGCGATTGATCTTCCGCAGTCCGGGACGCGGCGGGAAGAGCTGCTGCTCAATGAACAGCAATTGGCCTTCGCCACCAGTCTCCGAAGGAGACTGATCTCGGCGCCGCCGGTCGGAGCGATGGAATCCCTGCTGGAGGAGATGGGAAAGCACGCATGCAACGCCGATATGATTGCCCGGTTGACCGCCCGGGGGATCCTGTAAACGAGTTTCCCGACCCCAACAGCGGGGGAAAACGATCCCGTCGGTCCGGACAGCCCGATCGGTCCGCGGCCGGCCTGCGAGTCCTCTTGCGTTGACCGGCAATCGGCGTTATGCTCCCGGGCTCGGCTCGCCGTGGATCGCCACCGCGGACCGGGAAGGTGTTGGGTTCAATCCGTTGGTTCAATGAGTATTGAGTTACGTTAGGATCAGGTAGCAGGGGTCGCCGGTGGGCGGCAGCGCACGTCATGGTGTTATCGACAGAGGCGAAAACCGGAGTTGTTCAGAAGTACCGTATTCACGAGACGGACACCGGCTCGCCGGAGGTCCAGATCGCAATGCTCACCACGCGCATTTTGGAGCTCACGGAACACCTGAAGATCAACAAAAAGGACCACGCGTCCCGTCGCGGCCTGCTGAAGATGGTCGGGCGCCGGACGAGGCTTCTCAGGTATCTCACGAACTCCGACCGCTCGCGCTACAAGAACATTATTTCCAAGCTGGGCCTGCGAAAGTAACGCAGAGGCCGCATCGATCGCAACGTCGGTCCGCGCCGCACGCAGGCCTCGGCCCGGGCGATCGCCTGAACGCACTGAAGGGTTGGCTCCATCATCGCCTCTGGTCCACTCCGGACATCGGCCCGACTCACCAGTGGCACGGCCACCACGGTCGGCTGCGCAAAGCCAGTTGCGCCTCCCTGGTGTTGCTGAACGCTCGATCGGCGTTTCTCGAAACGAGCGATGTGCCGATGAGGATAATGAAAACGTGTATCAACGATAAATTGGAAATAAATGAGGAAGGCCGGGCACGGGGTCCGGCGTGTCGTTGTCGAGTTGGAATCTGAAGGATTATGGAAAAACGCATCGTAGAACGAAACATTGGGGGGCGGACGCTCCGCCTCGAGACAGGACGATTGGCCAAGCAAGCAGCGGGATCCGTACTGGCCACCTATGGCGACACCGTCGTGCTCGCCGCTGTTGTGACGGGATCGGCCAGAGAGGGAATAGATTTCTTCCCACTCACCGTGGACTACCGCGAAAAGACCTACGCGGCCGGCAAGTTCCCTGGCGGGTTCTTCAAGCGCGAGGCGCGACCGACCCAGAAAGAAATTCTAACCATGCGGATGATCGACAGGCCGATCCGTCCGCTGTTTCCGCCTGATTTCAAGAACGAGGTTCTGATTCAGGTCATGGTGTTGGCGGTGGATCAGGAGAGCGATCCGGACATTCTCGCGATGGTCGCCGCCTCAGCGGCCCTGAGCATCTCGCAGCTTCCGTTCGAGGGGCCGACCGCCGCCTGCCGCGTCGGCTACATCGATGACAAGCTCGTCTTGAACCCGTCCCTTTCACAGATGGAATACAGCACCATGGAGATGGTGGTCGCGGGGCACAAAGACGGCATCAACATGATCGAGGTCGGCGCGATGGAGCTGCCGGACGACGTGGTCATCGAGGGCATCGAGTTTGCCCGCAAGGCCGTCGTAGACTGCGTCGAACTGATCGACGAGCTTAAAACCAAAGCCGGCAAGCCCGTCGAATGGGTGGCCCCTGAGCCCAACAACGCACTGATCCAGGGCTTGAAGTCGAACTACACCGACCGCCTGAACAAGGCCCGTCGCATTCCCGGCAAACTGGATCGCAAGGGCACCATCAAAGAGATCTACAACGACGCCAAGGCCGAGTTCTGCACGGCCGACGACGGCAAGCCGGAGCACGAGTGGAACACGGTCCGGGACATGCTCGATAAGATCGAAGAGGTCATCGTCGCGGAGATGCTGGTCAACGAAGGAACCCGCTCGGACAACCGCGGCCCGCTGGACATCCGCCGGATCGACTGCGACGTGGCGGTCCTTCCTCGGGTACACGGCTCGGCCATTTTCCAGCGCGGCGAAACGCAAACTCTGTGCGTCATTACTCTGGGCACCGGGCGCGACGAGCAGATCGTCGATGGCTTGGCGGAGGAATACAGCAAGAAGTTCATGCTGCACTACAACTTC
>JADFRH010000006.1 GCA_022561415.1 Planctomycetota bacterium | reverse complement strand
TGCCGGGCGCGCGGGTCGGGGGTCAGATCGACAGGGAGAAATTTGAGCGCCACTGGTCGCCGCAGCTTTTGGTCTTCAGCCCGGTAGACGGCACCCATACCGCCCTCGCCCAACTTTTCGGTGATCTTGTAATGGGAAACAGTCTGGCCGACCATAGGAACGATCCCTCTCTCGTGGCCATCGTAGGTCGTGCCGACAGCGGCGTCAACGCGTGATGCAGAATCACGCACGGTGATTTAGAGGCGGAAAAGGGGTCAGGAAGAATTACGAACGATCGCGGTAGGGACCGCCGTTGCCGGCGGCCTCCCGCAAGCATCCGTACGGGTCGCAAATGGGGGGCAGGCTTATTGTGCGATTGACCTCGACCTCTTGTTTGTCTTTTTCTGGAGCGGATTCGCGCACTTGCACGTCGTCCTACGGCGCGTGGCGGGCCAGCGCGAGCGCCCACGTGCCGGCTAGCATGGCGACCGCCGTCAATCCCAAGAGAGATTGGTGTATAGCACCGAGCGCTAAGCGGTCGCCGAGTTTGCCGTATAGCGCACCGAGCAACATGCCGCACGCGAAACCGGAGACGTGTGCGCCGACGTCCACCCTCTCGCCACCGGTGCCGAGGTAGGCCAGCAAGACGATGGCACCGACGAGCGGCGCCCACCGTTTGAGTTTGGGCGTCTGGTCGTGCTTGCGTCGTGCCCAAACGTATGCGGCCACCAAACCCAGAGCGGCGAAGACGGCCGTGGATGCCCCGACGGATGTGTAGCCCGCCGGGCGAAACGTCGCGAGAAACATGTTGCCGGTGGCACCTGCGATTAGAATACTAACCCACGCCAATCCGGAGCCGAGCAGTTGTCCGGCGAACAGCCCGATGAGACCGCCGAACACAATGTTGGAAGCCAAGTGAACGAGGTCGGAGTGCAAGCTGAGCGCTGTGACCGACCGCCACCATTGCCCCTGACGCATCAGCCCGGCGTGGGTCTTGCCGGCCGCAAGCCAGTCCACATCGAACGCATCGAGATTCTCGAGAGCTGCAACGAGCAACAGGACAACAGCATATCCGATCGCGCCGGTAAGACCGATTCCCCGTAGCGGCGGCATGGCCGCGCGGGGCCTGTGTGCATGCGTCTCCCGAGCGTACGCAGCGAGCTCTTCGCGGGCGCCGTCCGCATCCAACGCCGCAACAACAAGTGCGAATCTACCGGCCTCGCCGTGAACTTCGTATGCGATCCCCAAGGCTTCGAGGACAAACGCATGTCTGAGGCAGTCTCGCCTGGTGTCCGAAACATGGATGATTTCGACCGCCGGCCGCTGATTCTTCATTGCACCGTATTGTAATCATGTCGGCAAGTTATGAAACGGGGGTGGAACGGGGGCAGGTTCGCTTGCTCTTCGATGGCGGTTTCATCAGAATCCATCGTGTGGAACGCAACGACGAGCCATCGGCCAACCCCCGGATGATCTACGACGGCGACTGCGGCTTCTGCCGCCGCTGGATCGCGCGTTGGAAGATCATGACGGGCGATCGGATCGACTACCAGCCGTATCAGTCGGCGGCCGATGCGCTTCCTCAGATCCCGCGCGAGCAGTTCGAGACAGCGGTTCAGCTCATCGAAGCCGATGGCACGGTTTACAGCGGGGCGCACGCGGTGTTCCGCGCGCTCGCCCACGGCGCGGGGAAACGCCGGCCCTACTGGTTGTACCGCCGTGTGCCCGGTGTCGCGCCGGTGACGGAACTCGCCTACCGATTCGTGGCCGGCCATCGCCACGGATTCTCTCGGATCACCCAATGGCTGTGGGGTCGCGAGCTGGGGCCGCCGAGCTTTCTGCTTGTGCGTTGGCTGTTCGTTCGCTTGATCGGCCTCATTTATCTTGTCGCCTTTCTCTCGCTGGGCGTTCAGATTCTGGGATTGATGGGCAGCGATGGGATTTCACCAGCGACCGACTTTCTTCAGCGCGTGCATACCAATCTCGGTGATGAGGCTTACACCCGCCTTCCGACACTAGCCTGGTTCACATGCAGCGACCGATTCCTCGAGCTGAGTTGTTGGGGCGGGGCGATCGCGTCCGCACTCGTGATCCTCCGCGTCGCGCCGGCGCTGATGCTGGTGATCTGCTGGGTGTTGTACTTTTCGTTGTATCAGATAGGACGCCCTTTCTTGAACTTTCAGTGGGACATACTCCTGCTGGAGACCGGGGTGCTGGCGGTTTTCTACGCGCCCTGGTCGCTTTGGCCGCGGTTGAAGACGGACCGGCGACCCTCGGGCATCGTGCGATGGCTGATCATTCTTCTTCTCTTTCGGTTGATGTTCAGCTCGGGCGTGGTCAAGATTCTGGACGACAATCCCTCCGACCCGACGTGGCACGAGTTGACCGCGTTGACCTACCACTTCGAGACGTCCTGCATTCCCAACACGCTCTCGTGGTACGCCCATCAGCTTCCGCTCTGGTTCCACAAGGTCTCGTGCGTGGCCATGTTCGTGATCGAGATCGGCATTCCGTTCCTGTTTTTTCTTCCGCGCCGGCCTCGCCTGCTCGCGTTCTGGCTTCAGGTGTTGTTCCAAGTCCTCATCATGGCCACGGGCAACTACAACTTTTTCAACCTGCTGACCATCGCGCTGTGTTTGCCACTGCTGGACGATGCGTTTCTTCGACGGTTTCTCCCACGATGGACGTCCGACGCCGTGATCGTTACTCCGACCCGCCGCAGGCCCTGGATCGCGCAGCGCTGGTGCGTGCTCGCCTTCGCCCTACCCATCGTCACGCTGAACGCGGTGCAGATGAAGATTACGCTGCGGGAGGATCGCCGATCGCGAGGCATTGACTTCGACGCTCTACCGAACACGGTCAAGAAGCTGATCGAGGTCAACGGGCGCTATCACCTCGTCAGCACGTACGGCCTGTTTCGCAGCATGACCACGCGCCGCCCGGAGATCATCATCGAGGGGAGCCACGACCGGCTCGAATGGAAGGCCTACGAGTTCAAGTGGAAGCCGGGCGATCCAACGCAACGTCCGCGGCAGGTCGCGCCGCATCAGCCCAGGCTCGACTGGCAGATGTGGTTTGCCGCGCTGGGCAACCATCGACAAAGACGCAACCAGTGGTTCATCAACCTCGAAAAGCGACTGCTGGAAGGCTCGCCCGAGGTACTCGCTCTGCTCGAAACGAATCCGTTCCCCGACAAGCCGCCTCGCTTCATTCGCGCTGAATTGTACGACTACCACTTCTCCGATTGGACCACGCGCCGGCGGGAAGGCGTCTGGTGGACGCGCGAGCGACTCGGCGCATACACACCGGTCCTGTCGCTCGACTCGTTCCGGCGTTGACGAATCGAGTTATCTTCGTACTTTCGTTGGCGCGGGCGGCGCGTGATTGTTGCGAGGCACTTGGCGAAACTCGAGCGCGATGGGTTTCGCGCATGGGCCATGACGAGCGACCCGCGCACGCTTGTCGGCGCAACATTCTCGACTCGACGGACGAGTGGCCCTTGTTGCGCGTCGTCGGCCATCATGAGCCCGGCGTGAACCGAATACCCGGCCGTGAACGCGATGAAGACCGAGGCCGCAAATCGCAACAGCCCGCCGCTTCGCAGCGCCGTACGCTTTGGCCCGTGCGACACGGAAAGCGCATCCGAGTCTATCGGCTGGATGACAAGCCGCTTGCCGTTGTGTTGAACGCGAACCTTGCGCGGTCCGGCCAGTGTTCGCGTTGCGTCTACCGTCCGTTTCAAGCTCTCGTATTCGCTCCGGCACGTTTCGCACGTGGCGAGGTGGGCCTCGAACGAGGCCTGATCGTCCTCGGCGAGTTCGTCCCCCAGGGCATCGGCCATCAGCATGTCGAAATCTTTGCAGTTCATTACGTCTTCTCCTGAGCCCAACGCGGCTCCAATCGGTCCCGCAGCGCTCGAATCGCCCGCAGATAGTGTGTCTTGACCGTGGACAGGGCGAGTTCCATCTCCGTCGCGATTTCCCTAAAAGTCATGTCGTCGTAAATCTTGGCAATCAGGACACCGCGTTGGCCACTGGACAGGCCGTCCAAGGCCAGCGCGATGTCGGCGCGAAGCGAGTCCTGATCCATGTGCATCGCATCCTCGTCGCGACCAGCGGATTCATCGCAGGTGCGCGGATCGACCGACTCGCGGCGCTGCCGACGCAGGTCGATGGCCCGATTGACCGTCACCCGCCGAAGCCAGCCGCGCGGCTGCTTGGGCGTCTCGCGGAGGCACTGGGCGTCCCATCGCAGAAAGACATCCTGAACGACATCCAGGGCGTCGTGATGACGCCCCAGAAGTCGATAGGCCCAGCCGTAGATCTGCGTGGTGTGCCGCTCGAACTCGCGGCCTGGCGAGCTATCGATCGTCATCATGCTTGGGACTCCGCGCCCGGTCCGCCTCGTCGAACCCGACTCTCGACACGGCCCAGAGCTGGTGCGTTCGGTCACGGAACGCCCGGCCGTCGAATTGCCATATCACGCCCGTTTGTCCGGTGCTTTCGTCGCGCTGTAGTTCGTTGGCGTTGTGAGCGACCATGGTGCCGGGCATGACGACGGTGGTCTCGAAATGGTGCCCCGCCAGCGCGTCAGTGATCTCGTACCTTCTTCGTGCTCGATCGTGGCTGCGCGAAAACGCCGCGAGTTCACTACGCGTCAGGTGCCCGCCGTCACGCAGCGAGTCAGTGTAGGCGGAGCGCGCCTCGTCAAACAAGCTGGTGGCCGTCTCGTCGTAGCAGGCATCCCGTCGGCCATCCGACACGCTTTCGCACCCATCGATGAGGCGGTCCAATTCGTCTGTGTCGTTCGCTGCGTTACCCGTTTCGACCGGCGCGAGCATTGCCTCGCCGAAGGCAACCGCCGAGTTTTCGCCCGATAGGAGGTCATAGCTCTTGTATACCGCCAGCAGCGCCAGGCGAGCCCCAAGCATCTCCTCGACGGGAACGTCCACGCCGGACTCCAGGAGGGCCGTGCCCGCGAGTTCCACCTGTCGACGGGCCTCGACACTGGCGAACGCCTGGATGATTCTGCGTTGATCGTCGCGATTCAACTTGCCCAGCGGCGTCTCGCCGAGCTTGTTGACGTCGTCGTCCATGAAGACCTCGTGCCAGTATTGCACAAAGGCCCAGCGGCGCGGCGTGTACGATCGATGAAAGAAGTAGTACGTGCCGTCGGCCCGCCGTTCGACGCGAACCTCCGTCGGGAATTCGAGATAGAGATCGGCATCGGGATCATCCGGGTCGGCCAGTGAACCCGGCATGGCCTCGCCGGGCGCGATCCGTCGCGAGGTTGTCAGCACCAGTTTTTCTTCATCGTTCTCCTTCTTGATTCGCCGCTCGACCTCCCATCCGCTGTCCGAGGAGGGCATGGCGTCGCCGCCGGTCAGCTCGGCCTCGGTGCCGGTGATTTTCAGCTCGATCAACGCCGCCCCGCTGCGCGAAATCGTGATCTTCTCCTCGCGTAGCACGCAGGCGGGACAAATCAACATGACCAGGGATGCCGTTATGGTTAATCGGTTTGTGCTCATGGGTTGCCTTTCGGTTTCAAGGACGTTCGGTCTCATCCTACAGGACGTGCGACCGGGCGGATCGGCCGACAGCCGTTTTGAGAATCTTTGGTGCCGACGTGCGGAACCGCCACCGATCTTGTGAGGAGCTGGCCGAGATTATATGCTGCCGTCGTGCCGGTGAGACCGGCTTGCCGGGCGCCGGTGACGCCAGAGTACCTTCCGATGGGCGAGGATGACCATGATCGAGACGCACCCACGGCCCCGCAGGACGCGGTCCAGGGTCGCTCCAAGGGGACCAGGCCACGCCGGCATCGATCGAGAATCCGCGTTCGGCGCCTGCTGGTCATTGCTCTGGCAACCTACGTGGGTGTCTGCGTGCTCATAGCCGCCCTGCAAACCAAGCTGATCTATTTCCCGTCGAAGGGCTACGACGCCGTGCCCACCGACGTCGGACTCGCGTTCGAGGACTTGACCCTGCGCACGGCCGACGGCGTAAACATCGCTGCGTGGCATGTCCCGCACGATCGCGCCTTCGGTAACATCATCTTCTTCCACGGCAACGCGGGCAACATGACCAGCCGCCTGCACAGCGTCAAGCTCCTGCACAACATGGGCCTCAATGTGCTCATCATCGACTATCGCGGGTATGGCCGAAGCGAGGGAAAACCCAGCGAGACCGGCACGTACGAAGATGCCGAGGCCGCATGGCGCTATCTGACCGAGACGCGCGGTGAGAGACCGGATCACATCGCCCTGTTCGGGCGATCGCTGGGAGGCGCAGTCGCGATCGAGCTGGCCACGCGACACACGCCGGCCGCCCTGGTTACCGAATCGACGTTTACAAGCCTCACCGACATCGGCCGGATGCACTACAGGTTTCTGCCGGTGCGGCTGATCTTGAGCTATCGCTATGACTCGCTATCAAAGGTCGGGCGGATCACCTGCCCCAAGCTGTTCTTTCACGGCCGCGAGGACACGCTGATACCGCTTGAGAACGGGCGGCGCCTCTTTGATGCGTCGGCGGATCCCAAGGAATTCATCGAGACGCCCGGCGGACACAACGAGTCCGGGTTCACCTACACGCCGGAATTCACCAAGCGGCTGGAAGAGTTTCTTCTCGGCGTATTCGAGTAAGATTGGTCGGGCAAGTGCCACGCTGGTGTCGCACCTAGCGGGGGTGCCCCATCCTTTTCGTACTCGAAAAGGGTGGGGGATGGATCGATCTCGAAATCATCGCGTCTCTCGGGCATCATGTCCGTCCCCCACCCTTCGCCAACGGCGAAGAATGGGGCACCCAATACAAATGCGGCACTTGTTGCCGACGATGCGGTGTGTCGTACGATAGCCACATGCGAATCGCCCTGGCCACCTGCTCGAACCTTCCCGACTGGGAGGTTGATGACAAACCGCTGCACGCGGCGATGGTCGAGCGCGGCGTTGATCTCGTTCATCCCGACTGGCGTGACGGCGAGTTCGATTGGGGCCGCTGCGACGCGTGTTTGATCCGCACGACGTGGGATTATCAGGATCATCACGAGGCGTTCGTCGCGTGGGCGGCCCGCGTCGCCACCCAGACGCGGTTGTTCAATCCGTTTGAGCTGGTGCAATGGAACACCGACAAACACTATCTGCGCGATCTGGAGTCACGCGGTGTTTCGATTATCGAAACCGTCTGGCTCGAGACCGGAGCCCAAGTCGATTTGAAGCCCACACTGGCAAAGCGGGGCTGGAGTAAGGCGTTTCTCAAACCGGTCATCGGAGCGACGGCCCGTGAGACGCTACGGTTCGACGCGACCGACGACGGTATCGAGCTGGCCACCCGCCATCTGGATCGGTTGCTTGCAGGCGAGTCGATGATGCTCCAGCCCTATCTCGCGAATGTCGAGACCGAAGGCGAGCTGTCGGTGATCCTCATCGACGGCCAGGTCACGCATTGCGTTCGCAAGATTCCCGTGCCGGGCGACTACCGCGTGCAGGACGACTTCGGCGGCAGCGACGAACCGGTCGAACTGAGCGAGCTCGAACTGGACCTTGCACGATCGATCGTCGCCAAAGTCCACTGGCCGTGGCTCTACGCGCGGGTGGACTTTCTCCGTGAGGACGACGGCGCACTCCGCCTGAGCGAACTCGAAATGGTAGAGCCGTCCATGTTCTTCAGGCACTGCCCAACCGCCGCCAACCGACTGGCCGAGGCGCTTTGCCGAAGGGTACGCGAGGCGTAGTCAGATGACTGCGCCCCGGTTTCGATGTCCCTTGCCTGCGGGGGCACCCGTGCCTCACCGTCGAGGGCGGACCGCTACTTCGGCCTTCTGGAAAGGTGTCGTCGATTCGACGTACGCTCTGATCCCGGAATCACGATGCAGTCGGCGCCCTCAAACGGTGTTCCGTCTTGCAAGGTGCCCTGCAACACGAGTTCGATCGTAGTCCCGCGCCGTAAGCCGTTCAACTGAAACGCGCGATTCATCTCAGTGGTCGAAAACTTCAGCGCAAGGTCATCGATCCGGTCCCGGTTCGCGTCGTGACATTCGCACGGCTCACCGTCAAACGGTGTGGACAAGTCCTTGAGGACGATCCCGCGACCTCCGCGCTCTGAAAGCGGTGACACGCTACCGCCCACGCCATCGGCCCGGGCCAGCGTTAGCGAGTCCGGGTCGATCGTCACCGCGTCGAAGTCCAGACTACCAACGATGGCGGCACGCACGACGCCTCTGCTTCTTGGATTGACCATGTTCGGGCAGCTGTCCGGCTTGATATCGAAGTTCACTATGGTCCCAGAAGCGGCGCACGAGAACACGTATGCGGAGCCGCAAGATTCTCCCGCTAAGCAGTCGGCGCCGCTGTTTCCCACGACGAACTTATCGTCGCTCTGTGAGACCGAAAACCCGTAACGATGACTCGCTTCCGGGTCGGGCGCGGTCACCTTTTGTTCTTGAATCCAAGACGTGCCGTCATACCGAAACATATACGCCGATCCGCAGTCAGCGCCCGTTGCGCAGTCATCGTAGCTAGCCCCTATGGCAACCTTCTGCCCGCTTATGGAAACTGGGCGTCCGAAACGGTCACCCGCCGACGCGTCGGAAGCGACAAGCCTCTGCTCCTGTATCCAAGAAGTTCCGTTGAAGCGGAACACGTACGCCGCCCCACAATCGACGCCGGCCGAACAGTCGGCCCTTTGCGCACCCACCACGACCGTATCCCCGCTAACAGAAACGGAATGCCCAAAGTCGTCGCCGGTGTTCGCGTCAGAGGCGACGAGCTGTTGCTGTTCGACCCATGAGATTCCGTCGAAGTGGTATACGTATGCCGAACCACAGTACTCGTTTACGTTTTTCGTACAGGCATCTCCAAATGCTCCAACCACGGCAGTGTTCCTACTCAAGGATACGGAAAACCCGAAGCCGCAGGAGTTCTCCAAGCCGGAAAGTGCAAATATCTGCTCTTCTTCCCAAGAGTTCCCATCGTATCGAAATACGTATGCCGCCCCACAGAAATTGAAGAACTCGCGTGGCGACCCTACCCAGATCGTGTTCTCGCTCACGGACACGGAAAACCCGAAGAAATCATTTGGCCTGCCGTCAGAAGGGGTCAGCTTCTGCTCTTCAATCCAAGAGGTTCCATTGAATCGAAAGACGTACACTGCCTCGAACCCAGCCGAGCCGACGACGGCTACGTTTCCGCTCACAGAAACGTGGTTTCCGAATATGGCATACGGTGCTGCGTCGGAGGCAGTCAGCTTCTGTTCCTCAATCCAACCGGTCCCGTTGAATCGATATACATATGCCGACCCACAAGCTGGACCAGCCGCGCAGTGATCTCCCCGTGCTCCCACGAGAGCCGTGTCAGCGCTCATGGAGACAGAGCCCCCGAAACCGTCTCCGGACGCCGCGTCGGAAGCTGTCAGCGCTTGCTCTTCCAGGCACTGGCCAGACCCCGGAGCGACGCAAAGGCCAACAGCCATCGCCGCTAGCGTGCAACGAAGACCGGAACGCATCCGAGCCCGGGCGGCCTCACTTTGTTTGTTGTTCATTGAATACATCTCCTGCCTCCAAAGTCATGCGATGCGAAAATGCAACCCGGGCGCGACATTTCCAAAGTATCGGCCCAAACGGAATTCGCGAGGCACAAGACTTTGCGAAGAGCCCTATTCCATCCCGGTTCGTGGGGATCTTGAAATTATCGATGAAAGCGCCCGTACGCATCGTGCTGACGAGCCTACTTGCCATTTCGGTAGACGAACCCGACACCGTGTCCGTCCCCCGCCCTTCGCCAGAGGCGAAGAACGCTTGATCCGCACAACATGCGGGACTTCGGTTTCCTGTCCGGCGTCCGCCTCCGCCTACTTCGGGGTTCGGTAGTCGATGCCCAACTGATCGAACATGAACGCGTAGACATCGACGGCCTGGGCGATTCTTTCGTTGAGCGGCGTGCCGCCGCCGTGGCCTGTGTCGCCGCTGGTGCGGAGCAGGATCGGCGCCTTTGACGACGTGGCCGCTTGGAGCCGTGCGGTCATCTTCCGCGACTGCATCGGATCGACGCGCGGATCGTTCGCCCCCGTCAGAAAGAGCGTGGCCGGGTAGCTCGTGCCGTTTCTGACGTTGTGATACGGCGAGTAGGCATACAACGCCTTGAAGTGGTCCTCTTTGGTGACCGTGCCGAACTCGGGAATGTTGAACGCGCCGTTGGGCGATAGCTCGACCCGGAGCATGTCGTAAATGCCCACGTGTGAGACGACGGCCTTCATGAGCCTGGGGTTTTGCACCATGGTCGCGCCCATAAGCAATCCGCCGTTGCTGCCGCCGGTGATGATGAGCCGCTTCGACGACGTGTACTTGCGTTTGATCATGTGGCGAAGCACGGCCGAGAAGTCGTCGAAGACGTTTTGCTTCTTGGTCAGGTTGCCCTCGAGGTGCCACTGCTCGCCGTATTCACCGCCGCCGCGCAGGTTGGCAATGGCGTAAACCACGCCCTGATCCAGATAAATGCGCGTGGTGGAACGAAAACCGGGCGACAGACTGATGCCGTAGCCGCCGTAGCCGGTGACGACGCAGGGGTTCGAGCCGTCCAGCTTCGTGCCCTTGGGCATGATGATGTTGACCGGCACCTTCGTACCGTCTTTCGAGGTCGCGAACTCGCGGACGACCTTGGCGTCGTCGAGATTCACCACGGATTCCGAGACGAAGGCCGTCTTCTCGGTCCTGCCACTCTTGGCGTTGAATCGATACCGTGCGGAGGGTGTCACGTAGGAGCTGTTGCCGAACAGGATGTCGTCTCCGGTCAGCCGAGCGAACCCATAGACCGAGGAGACCGGCAATTGCTTCGGCCCCGGCATGGACTTGCCGTGATGATCGAAAACGCGAATCTCCGAAGGACCGCCGAGTTGGTACTCGACGTACAGCCGTGTGTCCGTCGCCAGGATCGAAGGCGCCCCCATGAATGACGAGACGATCGTGTCTTTTCCTTCCGGGATGATGGTTTCGCCCAGACTCACGTCGAGCGTCGGAATCGTCATGCGTACGATCTTGCCGCGCGGGGCATTCTTGCGGGTGAGCGCAAACAGGTCGTTATTGCTTCCGAAGACGGCCTGGATCGTTCGGTCGCCGAACTCACTGAACTGCTGCCACATGCCGTTCGCCATTCTCAGGTAATGGGCGAATTCTCCCCCGTCACCGTCCTGCACGGTCGCCAGCACCCGACCCGTCGCGGGGTCCATGTCGAGCTGAACTTCGGCGATGCGCGGGAACTCTCGACCGATCTCGTATCGATCCGACGCGGTCGGCGTGCCGAGCTTGTGGTAGTAGACCTGCTGATAGAAATCCATGTCGGCCACGGCGCGCCGCGGTCGCTCGTTTCCGCGTGGATAACGTGTGTAGAAAAAACCTGCTCCGTCGGGCGACCATGCGATGTCACCACCGGCCGTACCGCCGTTGACGCGAGGAATCACTTCGTACACTTCCTTCCCGGTGGCGGTGTCGTAGATGTACACGTCGCCCGATTCGGTCCCGCCGCGCGACAGCGAAACGGCCGTGAGCTTGGCATCCGGTGAGGGAACGAACCAGTCGATCGTTGTGGAACCGGTAGTGTCGAGCACGTTGGGATCGACCAGCACGCGCTCGCTGCTCGTGTCGCTCCACGAATTCGTCACGATCAGAAACGACTGCTGCTTGGGCGGCCGCCGCTTGAAGGCGAAAAACGTTCCGTTTCGATGAAGCACGCCGCCGTAGCTGGCGGTTCGGGCCGCGAGAATCTCCGTGACACGCTTCCGAATCGCATCGACGTTCGGCAGATTGTCGAGAACGCTCCGCGCATGCACGTTCTGTGCGTCGCTCCACGCGCGAATCTCGGGGTTCTTCGCGTCTTCGAGCCACCGGTAGTTTTCGCTGACCTTGACGCCGAAAAAGGTGTCCGAGACTTTGGCCTTGTTCGTGGCGGGCGGTGCGGCCGGCGCCAGGGCTGCAAGGGAAACTAAGGTCGTGAAAAATGCGGGCAGGTTCATGGTCAAATCCTCCAGTGTTGTCCGGTCGGCCGCAGGCTCGACGAATGGTCCGGGTCGGCGCACGGGCCGGGATGAGTCAGGCCGTAGCGTACCAAACGGAACCGACCGGGAAAACCCCCGTGGTCGCCGAACACGTTCGCGGGGTGTCAGATTGCGACGGAACGACCGGGCTGATCGGTCGACCGGCCGTGGGATTGGCCACGTAACTCGACCATCACGAGCACCAGGCACAGGGCGAGGACGCCCAACTGGACAATCAGCGTGTAGGAGAGGTCGAACGCGGACTTGGGCGGGCCGTAGGGCAGGGGCACGTGCGTCGAGATCAGCAGATAGGCACCCCCGAGTAGCGCGGTGCGCCACAGCCACGGACCGCCCGACGGGAGCAGCAGCAGCAAGAGCCACAGCACGGCCGTGCCGCCGTAGACCCACGGCAGGAACGGACTACGAAACTGGGCCAGAACGAGAATCACCAACCAGACCCTGGCGAATCGCAGCCTCATCCCGCTGCCACGCACGTTGCGGTGCATCGACGGCGTATATAACCCGTGTCGTAGACCAACGGATACGACGATCAGCAGCAGAAGACCGGAGTAAAGCCAGGATACGATCTTCAGCGCTTGACCGGTCTCAATCGCCCCCAGCCACCCGAGCTTGTCCAGTTTGGCCACAATACCCATCACCGACCAATTCAACGAGAGGGGCCGGATGTACTCGAAGGCAAAGGAGAACGCCTCGCCGCTCACAATGCGCGGAAGCTGATAGGAAACGAACGCCGTAAACGGATGCATACCGAAGGTCGCAAGCGTTGCCGCACACAGGGCAAACATCGCAGCGATCGTCCAGCCGACATCCCACCATCGCCGCCGCGCCAGCAGGTACACCAAGAGCAGACCGGGAAAGATTTTCGACACAACCGCGAAGGCGAGCAGAGCGCCGCCGAGTTTGGCACGCCGGGTCTCGAAACACAACATCGCCAGGATCGAAAGACAAATGACGAAAAGGTGGGCGTTGCCGATCTGGAGCGTGGAGAGCGTGGTGGGCGTTGCAAGCAGGATCGGCCACGCCAGCCAGCAGACGCCGAACTGCGGGCCGTGCAGCCAAACGATGAGCGCTGCGACCGTTACGCTGAAGACCAGAACGTTGATCGCGAACCAGTACGTACGAATCTGGAAGAAATCACCGCCGGTCGCAAGAAGCAGTCGCGGCAGGAGCAGAAACGGCGGTGGGTACTGATACCGGTCGATGCGCAGCGCGTCGCCGATGGTTTCATGTATGACGGTTTTTTCTTCGGCGTCACGGTAGCGCGCCGGGTCGTAGATGTTTTCGACGTTCTGCTTCGCCAGTTCGGCGGCAACGAGGTAGCAGGTGAAGCAGTTGTGCGTCACGAAAAACGGCTTCATCATCTGCGGGTCGTCCGACTCGCGCATCGGAGGGTCCATCGCGTATTCGATCTTTTCGACATCGAGCATGAACACACCCAAACTCACGACGCGGTAAGCGGCCAGTGCGCCCAGGGCGATCCAGAGAACAAAGACAATGCGCTGGAAACGCGCGCCTTCGGGCAGTCGGGGCGGGATCAGTCGCAGGGCAAAGCGGCCCGTCGGCGCCGAGAGCGCGAAGATGATGCTGAGCGCCATGAACCGGGAGCCACCGGCCGCGAGGCATGAGAGGAACACCATGGGTGCCAGCACGGCGGCCGCGACAGCGAGCACACTGAGCCGCAACGGCGTCAACCGGCGATTATGGCTGTCGAACCCGTAAAACGGCTCCACTTGTCCGGCTCCCGCAGAACTCTACCTGAACCCAACGACGACCGCTTCCTTCTATCGAGCGGGAGCCGATCCCGCAACCGGGCGCGTAATAGCGTGGTTAAGGAACCCCGGCGAAACCGGAGCTTCGTCACGCGGGCGACGGCCCGGACAAGATGGGTTGTCCATTTCGCTGGAGTAGCGACAATGTGTCTCTGTTGCGAAACGATTGACTGTCCCGAAAAGGAATCGAAAGGAACCGCATGAGCTGCCTGACATGTTGGATGCTGGTCGGAGTCGCGAGCCTTGGTCAACCCGGCCCCATGACCGCGACCCGAGTGGGCGTGGTCAACGTACCCGTAGTATCAGAGCGCTATCTCAAGACGACCTACCTCGAAAGTCAGTTCGAGACGAAGCGATTGGAACTCGCCGAGCAGCGCAACACGCTTCGGGAAAATATCGACCGGACGAGGCGATCGCTTCAGGAGGAGTTCAAGCCCCGCACTCAGGAATTCCGGCAACGCGCGAAACAGCTCGCGATGTTGGAGGCGGAGATGCAATGGCTGGTCGAGACGCAGGGGCGACAGGTCGAGACCGAACTGGCCGCGTCTCTTCGGTCCATATTCGCGGACATTCAATCCGCGATACGCGCAGTGGCCGAGGAACGCAACATCGACGTGGTCCTGGCGGCGGATCAATTGCCGCCGGAGCCACCGATGACCACGTCGCAGGCGCGCCAGCAGGTCGTGCTCCAGAAGGTTCTCTACTGGCGACCGGGTGTGGATCTGACCGACATCGTTGTAGGCAGGCTCAATGCCGAGTTCGAAAAGGCGCGCGCGGTGAAAAGTGAAGAGTGAAGAGTGAAGAGCCTCCGCAACGCTTCACTAATGACTCTTCACTCCAATACGTCGTGAGACACCAGCAAACAATCGATCATGACGTCGAGTTCGTCGGACGCGGTCTGTTCACGGGCGAGTCCGTGTCCATGCGCGTGCGCCCCAGTGATCCGCACACCGGCATCTGTTTCGTGCGCAACGATCAATCCCCCCCCGCGCGAATCGCAGCGCTGATCGAGAACGTGTCCAAGCGTTCACGCCGTACGTCGCTACGCAACGGTACGGTGGCGATCGAAACGGTCGAGCACTGCCTCAGCGCGTGTGCGGGGCTTGGCCTGGACAATCTTCAGATCGAAATCAACGGCAATGAAGTGCCCGCGATGGACGGCAGCAGCCTGCCGTTCGTCGTCGCACTGCGGGCGGGTGGCATCCGCACGCAAGACGCGCTGCGTGACCCTTACGTGATCGCGGATATCGTTCGCGTCGTGGATGGCGATTCCGAGCTGATCGCCCTGCCTCCGCTAGACCCGCACAGCGACCTGCTGGAGATCTCCTACGATCTCGACTACGGACCGGACACAGTCATCGGGCGGCAGGCGTACCGCGTTGCGATCACGCCCGAGAACTTCGAAGCCGACATCGCGCCCGCCCGCACGTTCCTGTTGGAGCATGAGGCCGTCCAGCTCCGTGAGGCCGGCCTGGGGACCCACCTGAACTACAGCGACGTACTGGTCATCGGGAAAGATGGCCCGATCGAGAACCGCTTTCGTTTTCCGGACGAATGCGTGCGGCACAAGATTCTGGACCTCGTCGGCGATCTTGCCCTGTTCGGGCGTCCGCTTGTCGGTCGGATTTTCGCGAGAAAGAGCGGGCACGCGCTGAATCACGAACTCGCTTCGGCGCTTCGCGCGCAGTGTGAGATGGGCGAGCGCGAATCGCTGCTGGCGAAGCGTCCCAAACTAGACATTCACAACGTACAGCGAATTCTGCCGCACCGTTATCCGTTCCTTATGGTCGACCGAATTATCGAGATCGATGGAACCCGGCGCGTCGTAGGACTCAAGAACGTGAGCATCAACGAGCCCTTCTTCCAGGGACATTATCCCGGCGATCCGATCATGCCGGGGGTTCTCGTGATCGAAGCGCTCGCCCAGGTCGGTGGCGTGCTGCTGAGCCAGGCGCTCGAGCACAAGGGAAAAGTCGCGATTCTGCTCAGTTTGGATAAAGTGAAGTTTCGTCGTTCGGTCAGACCGGGAGATCAGCTGATGCTTCAGGTCGAGCGGATTCGTGTCCGCTCGAACACCGGTCATGTTCGTGGCAGGGCCTACGTCGCCGAGGAGTTGGTGGCGGAGGCGGAGATCAAGTTCATTCTGACCGACGCAGAGTCGCGTTGAGAACACCTGGAGAACCCCGAAGCCGTGAGCACTCATCCAACCGCCATCGTAAACCCCGGCGCGGTCATCGCACGCGACGTCGAGATCGGGCCGTACAGCGTGATCGGCGCCGACGTTCGCCTCGGTGAGGGCTGTCGGGTCCATCATCACGCGACCATCGAAGGGCACACCACGCTCGGGTCCGGTTGCGAGGTTTACCCCCAAGCCGTGCTCGGTATGCCCCCGCAGGACATCAAGTTCCGAGGAGAACGTACCACACTTGAAATCGGCGAGCGAAACGTCTTTCGAGAGATGGTCACCGTGCATCCCGGTACCGGCAATGGCGGCGGCGTGACCCGCATCGAGGACGGAAACCTGTTACTGATCGGCGTTCACATCGCTCATGACTGCCGCATCGGCAAGAACTGTATCCTGGCCAACTACGTTCAGTTGGCCGGGCACGTGCATGTTGAGGACCACGTCAACATCGGCGGCAACACGGCCATTCACCATTTCGTTACGGTGGGCAAGCACGCCTTTGTCGGCGGGATGACACGCGTCTCCTCGGACGTCGCCCCGTTTATGATCGTTGTGGCCGCTCGTGGGAATCGCGCCGAAGTGCGCATGGTCAACGGCGTGGGACTTCAACGCAGCGGATACAGCCATGAGGACATCGGCGCCCTCAAACGTGCCTACATGAAGCTGTTCTCCCGTCGCGCCCGCCTGAGTGGTACCGCGATTCGCGAGCGGGTCGAGGAAGTGCTGGAATCCGAGAATCTCAATCCGCACGTCGCCTACCTCTGCGAGTTTCTGATGCGCAGCTTCGCGCACGGTCGCCATGGACGGTACCTCGAATCTCTCCGCGCTGACGCAGTACACCGCGATTCGTGGAAACCGACGAAGCCGTGTTCTCTGACCGTCAATGTTGTCGGTCGAGGTGCGGTCGATCAGTCCATTGCGCCAATAGGTGACCACGTTTGCGAGATGCGCAAACTAACTGCCCGTGCCGAGCCCGGCTGGGGATTCGCCGGGTGGAATGGGAGCCTGACTGGCGACCAAAACCCCATTAACGTCCTGCTCGATCAGGATCAGGCTGTCACCGCAACCTTCATAGAACAAACCGCGTAAACCGGAGGGGTCCGCTGCCATGAGTCGTTCACTCCGTGTCGCCGTTGTCGGTGTGGGACACATGGGCCGCCATCACGCGCGGATCTACGGCGAGCTCGACGACTGCGAACTCGTGGCCGTGATCGACAAGGATATCGATCGTGCCAGGGAGATCGCCGGCAAGCATGGTGGGACCGCCTATTCCAGCGCGGCGGATGTTGCCGGTGAACTTGACGCCGCGTCCGTGGCCGTACCCACCGTGTATCACGCCGAGGTTGCCGTCCCATTGATGGAACGGGGAGTCGCGGTGCTGGTCGAAAAACCCCTCGCCCCTGACACCCACACCGCTCGTCAACTGCTGGACGCCTCGCGAAAGCTCGATGCCGTCCTACAGGTCGGCCACTCCGAACGATTCAATCCGGTCGTGCAGAGCATGTTGCGCATGGGGGTCACGCCGAAGTTCATTGAAACGCAGAGAGTCAGCCCGTTCACCTTCCGCAGTGCCGATATCGGCGTCGTGTTCGATATGATGATCCACGACATCGATATCGTCTTGCACCTTGTCAAGCAGCGCGAGTACACCGTGGACGCGGTCGGCGTCAACGTGTTGGGCGAGCACGAAGACGTGGCCAACGCCCGGATTCGATTCGCCAACGGTACCGTCGCGAACCTGACGGCCTCCCGCCTGGCGCTCAAGACGGAGCGGAGGATTCGCGTCTTCGCCCCGACCGGCTACCTCTCGATGGACTACCAGAAGAAATCCGGCATCGCGATCAAGCTGGCCGACAACCTCGATCTGATCCGCATGGCCAAGGAGCGGAACTTCGAGGATCTCTCCCAAATGGCGGGCCTGGACTTCGGCTCGATGATAAAGATCGAGCCACTCGTGGTCGAAGACACCGAGCCTCTCTGCGCCGAAATCGAATCATTCCTGGATTCGGTTCGTCTATCGAAGGGCCTTTCCGCAAAGTCGACAACGAGCGATGCCGGCGCGGCCGCCTCCGCCGAGGACGGCGCCGCCGCCGTCGAGATGGCCGAGCGCATCACCGCCGCCGTTCATCAACAAGCCTGGGGTCGCGCACTCACGCAAACCGCACCGTAAACCGCCTGGAGCCCTCCATCTCCAACGATTTCGACGTTTTCTTGTTTCGACCCCGGCGCGCCGGGATCGTTTCGACGTTTTCTTGAAGTTTCTTCTTGACATGTCCGGGCGAGATTCGGTATTCTCGGGTCTCAGGTTCTCGTGTGGGCATTCGCAACGCACACTGCGCCGTCCCCATCGTGTTCGATTAACGAGGTTTGCAGCCGGGAGAATCCCGTTCGAGTGGCTGCTGACTTTATGAGAGGTGATGTCGTGCGCGTTGCGTTCTTGTCTTTTCGCTTCGGAGCTACATCATGCGATGCAGGTATCTGATTGCGCTCATTTCAATTTCGGCGGCCAACGTTTCGTGGCGGACCGCCTTAGCCCAGGGCGAGGCGGCAGGGGCACACCTTCGAGAGCCCGTTGTAGCCGAAGATACGCGACGGCTGGAACCTCACGCCGGGGCCGGTGGCGACGTCGGGGCGTGCTGTGAGGGATCGGCGTGTGTCGAAACGGAGGGGGGCGACTGCACCGGCTTCTTTCTCGGTGCGGGCAGCAGCTGCGCGACGAATCCTTGTGCATCGGGCGTGTGCTGCGTGTCCGAGCCCGCTTGCCTGGAAAGGACAGAAACCTTTCAGCCCATGACCGAGTTCCGGTGTGCCGTACGTGGGGGCGTTTATCTCGCCGGGAGAGACTGTGACAGCGGGCGCCGGGTTGGCGCTTTCGAGTTTCGCGGCGATCCATGCCAACCATACCGCGTTCCGCCTGGTTACGAGATTGTCGAGGTGACATGGGAGTATGAATGGTTGTACCTTCGAATCCACATCAACGATTGTGGTCAGATGGTGTTCTTTCGCCAGTCGCGCGAAAGCCTGCCGTCCGAAGTGTACTTCTACGACAACGGTACACTGGTCGAGATTGGCGACGGTCCCAAGAACAATCAGTTCCCCGATCTCAACGATTTGGGTGATATCAGCTGGTCGCGCGACCAAACCATTGTGCTGTTGAAAAGAAGCGGCGAGCTGATCGAGATCGGTGGGGGAACATCCCACAGCCTCAATAACCTCGGACACCTGGCCTTCAAAGGCGGTAGCCAATTCTTCGACGGCAACACGGTGATATCCATCGAACAGCCGGGCGACGGTTCCATGCAAAGCGTCGACCTCAACGACCTGGACGAAATGGTATGGACGCATTACCACTCCGGTGGTTCGGATATCAACCTCTATCAGAACGGCGTGGTCACGGTGCTGCCCTCGCTATCGCAGAATTCGCAAGGTGCCGACCTCAACAAAAAGACCCGCGTGGTGTGGGGCGCACTGGGGGGAATCGAGTTCTGGAACGGCAACCAGACCGTCACGATCGATGACGGCCGCACCACATCGCCGGCCGTCAACGATAACGACGACATTGCTTACCTGGTCCGCCCACCTCCGGGCGGCGAGGTGCTTACTATGTCTATGGTCAAAAAGTTTCTTTCTACTAGCCTTATTGCCGGTCTGGCGCTCGTTTCGCCGGGGCTTGGCTGCTATGAGGCCCTGGCTCAAGTGACTCCATTTTCCATCCCGCAGCCTTTGCCTGCAACGTCGGTGTTTGTGCCCGTGAGTTCTCCCAGCGAATTCGAATCTGTGCAGAACCCTGGAATGTCCCCTTTTTTGGATAT
>JADFRH010000202.1 GCA_022561415.1 Planctomycetota bacterium | reverse complement strand
GTTCTACCTCTCCGGCCTTCCGCCGAGCTTCCTGGTCATTATATTACCGCCCCGTAATACAACCCCAGGTATCCTCTACTAGTACTGTGGCGTTTCTCCACCTTTGCCGAAGCCGAGGGTTAGCAAGATGAAGTCAGTGATGTTCACTATATCACTGAGATCTAGATCGCCTGGCCTGAGGGCACGGAAATCGACGGGCTGACCGCCTCCTCGGAAATACGATATAGCGCCTGGAGGTTGGCAAGCGTCTGTGCTTCGGATTCCCCAGTCGCTGTAACTCGCGTCGGGATCGCACGGTCGGTCTCCTCTTGAACCGAACTGACAATCTGCGACCGGTCCGCCGGGCTGTTCTCGGCGATGAAATCGACGCGTTCGGCCACGAACCCCACCGCTTTCGCGACATGCTGGCCCTCGGCGTCAACGTCTGTATCGGCACCGACAGCCTGGCCTCGAACCCCTCGCTTTCGATCGTGGACGAGCTGCGCTTCCTGCGCCGAAACCATCCCGACCTCGACCCGATGGAACTCCTTCGCATGGGAACGCTTCGCGGGGCAACCGCCCTGGGCTTCGGAGATGTGACTGGTTCATTAACGCCCGGAAAATCGGCGGATGTAGTCGTAATCCCGGTTAGCGCGGGTGCCGCCCCGCAAGGATGGGCTTCGATGTTGGAGAGCGAAGCTAAGCTGCTCGAAGTGATGGCTGCCGGAAAAACAATGGAACAAGACCGCGACCGGAGCGTCTAATCGGTGGTACAATAACACGAGAGGCACGGTCCGATGAAGCTGCTCACGACATGGCTGATCCTGGCGGTTGCGATTGCTGCAATTGGATTCGCCACGTCGAGTTTGTTAGCGGAGCCGCCTGCACCGGTCGATCCTCCACCGTCGCGAGAAGCGGCGGCTTCTGCGTCGATATCCGCCCTGACATGCCCATCATGTAACGCCGAAAACCAACTCCTTCCGATCAACTATGGTCGGCTTCTGCCGCGTCCAAAGTCGTCAATCGTAGACGGGGAGGAATGCGAACCGCCGCAATATCACGCCGGCGGGTGCTCGATACGCCAAGAAAAATGGTATTGCCGGAAATGCGGGGTGAAGTATGGGATGCTTTCCAAGCAGATACGACAGACAGCCGCGCGCCTTCTGGCAGGGCAGTTGACAAACGGAAACACATGCGATCGCCGAAAAGCAATCTATCTTCTATCACGCGTGGATCCGGGTATAACCGACGCCTTTCCGACCGTTGCTGCCGCACTGGATGACCCGGATTTCAAAGTGCGCGCCTCTGCGATCGTCGCATTGATGCGGAGCTACCGCCATGGTCGTAATACACAGATCAATCGCCTCGCCCCGAAAATAACCGTGCTCCTTGCGGACCCGGAATCGGACGTTCGAAGAGCCGCGTTGTTCGCGGTTGGTACACTGAAGATAGAACCCGAGACGTCGATCTCCGCAATTGTTGCGTCCCTGCGAGATTCAGACGCGGCTATACGCTCATCGGCCGCTACCGAACTTTCGAGGGCACGGTTCAATTGGGCCATGACGGAGACGGTGGAGAAGAAACTGGCCGACGCCATTCCCGCAGTTGCGAGCCTGCTCGACGATGAAGCCCTCTACGTGCGATCATCCGCTTTTCGAGCCATTCTGTCCATGGGCGAGACGTTCACGTTGCCTTTACCCGTTACTCAACAGATGTACGTGGCGCTTGAGAAGGCAATCGTAGCGGCGCGTGTATCGGCGCTGCACGCAAGTAAGAAGGCGATATCGAACGGGATAGCCAGTACGCACAAAGACACCTTATTGAACACGGTTTCGTCGCCCGTCGATGCGATGTTCAGCCTCTCGTCCCACGCCGAAATCCCTGCTGCCGTTGCTCGAGCAATCTATTCCATGTTCGAACGCGAGCTCGAAAACGGAAACGAAAACAAACGCTTCTTTGCCGTTCGCTCGATCATGAGGGTCTCTGCCAAGTTGAAGGTGCCATCATCAACGATCGAACGATTAGGTGGTCTGTTCGACAACCCAAGCGCTGCCGTCCGCGACATCGCCTCCAAAGCGCTTCTGGAGGTGCGCCATGGCGACGAATAGTTGCTCAGGGCGCCGGAACATGTGTAACGTAATTCAGGCCGCAGCGCCTCTAGCCCGACCTACCGACGGAGTTGCGTGTTTCGACGGCAAGTTCCTCCCTCGCCATGGCCAGGTACATTCGGCCGCTTAGCACCGCTAGGGCGATCGCGATGATCCACACCCAGGCGCCGACCAGCGTCCAGAGCAACATGCCGACGGCCGGGGCGATCAACCCGCGAAGACCGGTCAGGAAAACGTGGATGCCCATGTACACCTCGGCCTCGTCGCTTCGCGCAAAGTGAAGATGACCCAGGTTCCACGCCAGCGCACCCGCGCCCAGCGCGATGCCGTTGCCCAGTCCACGCAGCGCGAACAAGCCGACGGCCAGCGGCAGATAGACCGGGCCGATCCGGTCCCCGCCGATCGCCACCAAGGTCGCGGCCATGCCGAACACGAGCGACACCGACCAAACCGCAACGCTCACCACGCGAAAGCGAACCACGCCCACCCGATCAAACAGCCGCGCCCATCGATGAAGACTGCCCAGGCGAAACAGTTGCGGCATGGCCTGAATCAACGCCGTGGATATCCAAAAACCCCACGCGAAACCGACGTCGAGCTCCCGCGTGATCACTGCGACGATGACAGGAAGCGTCATGAAGTTCGACAGCCCCGTCAGTGCCTGGGCCACGCAGTAGCGAGCGAACTTCCGATCGCGCCGCAGAATCGCCGCCATGCGCCCAACCATGTGACCGGGCGAAAGAAGCACGGTCAGATTGAGCGGTTCGACCAGTCCCTCGCGCAGGTCGGCCTGTCGCTGCGGCGCTCGCGCGTGCGCCAGCTCGTTTCGTTCGCCGCGCATGTGAATCCGGCCAAGCACCAGGAGTGCGGCCGCACCGAGCCCCGCCACGCATGGAAAGACGAACCGGTACGAGGTCGGATCGTGGTCGCACATCCAGGCGGCCAGCAGAACGGCCGTGATGCTGATGACGAAGCGGACCGCCTGCAGTCGCGCGGTGATCCGACCTCGGGCACTTTGCGGATAGTTCGATTTCCACAGGGCCGATCGAACCGTGCCGACCCCGGCCAGGAGAATCTGCACGGCCGCGATCTGACCAATGAACCACACGGCGCCCAGCGGCGTGGCGGGGATGGCGGCGATCGACCCGGTCAACAGGACCGCGCCGACGCCCAGCATCGTAATCACCCGAATCTTCGGCCGACCGACGCACAGCATGCCCCAGAACAGGCTGAAGATGTAGCACGCGGCCGGCGTGGTCGTGGCAATCGTGATGAGCAGCTTGCCGCCGCCGAAGGTCTTGGCGACGATGATGC
The DNA here is from genome assembly GCA_022561415.1 of Planctomycetota bacterium. Next base: position 963 of record JADFRH010000202.1, on the reverse strand, counting down.
TGGCGAACTGACCCTCGATCAGACCGGCCAGCGCGCTCCAGAGCAGCAGGTGTTTGAACTCGTAGTAATAGTTCCGCCGCGCGAGAAACGGCAGCGAACGTACCCCCAAGAGATCCAACGATCGACTCCTTGCTACTCCCAGAACGCAGCGCCCCACCGTAGTCGCGCGCACAGATCATCGCAAGGTGGCGGATACATCGAATGAAAGGACCGCGCGGGCTGGACACACGCTTGTGCGGAAACAAGCGACACACACCAACACGACGGCTACGCTACAGGCGGCGGATCACGGCCGTCACGACGCCCTGGATGTCGACGTTTCGCACGTAGATGGGCTTGAATTTATCGTTGGCGGGTTGGAGGCGGATTCGGTTCTTTTCTTTGTAGAATCGTTTGAGGGTGGCCTCTTCCCCGTCGATCAACGCGACGACCGTGTCGCCGTTTCGGGGATTCGACCGCTTCTCGAAGACGACCCAATCACCGTCGCTGATGTGGTCGTCGATCATGCTGTCGCCGGTCACCTCGAGGATACCGACGGGATAGCGGCTGGCAAACACGTCTTCGAGATCAACGACGTCGCTTGTCTCGATGGCTTCGATCGGCAGACCGGCCGCGATGCGCCCGACCATGGGGATCAACGTCGACCGATCACCCGGCAGCCTGACCGAAGAAGTCAGCTCCAAAGAGCGAGCCTTGTTCGAGCGACGCGTGAGCATGCGTTTCTTGATGAGCGCCTCGACGTGTTCGAACACGGTGATCTTGCTTACGCCGAGTTCGTCCGCGATCTCCTGCAACGTCGGGGAATAGCCAAGGCTCCGGCGCGTGTCGCGAACGAGCGTGAGAATTTCGAGCTGCCTCGGCGTCGGAGATCGCGACTCGCCGGACCCGAGACGTTTTGTCTTTGGCATTGTCAGACTCCACTCACGAACCAAATGCACCGGACAACCGACCCGAGACACGATC
>JADFRH010000201.1 GCA_022561415.1 Planctomycetota bacterium | reverse complement strand
ATCCGCTCCCAGCCCACGACCGGAACGAGGTCTGCATATCCGGAGGCGATCGCCTGGGCCGCGGCCAGCACAGACGAACCGCCCGTCGCCCCGCCGGTCTTGACCTCGATGTTGCCCAGCGGGTCGAAACCGAGATAGTCGTGAATCTTGGCGGCCGCCAGAAGCTGGTCGCCAAAGTGGTCGGCAAACTGCGAGTAGACGCACCAGTTGACCGATCGCCGGAATTCTTCGGGAGAGACCTTGAGTTCGTTCTCCTCGACGGCCATGCGTAGCGCTTCGGTGCATAGCTGCGACGAGTTCTTCTCGGGATACTTCTTGCGGTAGTCCGTCAGTCCGCCGGCCACCACGTACACCGGTTTTTCAAAACGCGGGATCCGCAGGTTGCCGGATCCGAATTTGATCATGAGCTAGTCCTCCTCAATCGCCTCATCACGCTCGACGAGACGGCTCGCGTGTAGAATTCAAGGTGGCCGGCCCGCTTGGGGCGGAAAAGGCCCCTCGCGCGGCTGTTCTCGCCGACGACCCCTAACCCTAGAGGCTGTTTGCCGCCTGCGGGGTCCAGTAGAATTTATGTCCGAGCGGGCGTCAAGGGTCGCCGGCGGTCGGTTCTGTTCTCCGAGGCGGCACCGCAACCGCCACTTTGGGTTTTGCGCTATGATGCAGGCATTTGCCCTGGATACCGTCGATTCAACGAACGAAGAGGCCAAGCGGCTGATTCGGCGGGGTGAGCTGCGCGGCTCCGCCTACGTCCTGGCCCGGGAGCAGACCAGCGGGCGGGGCAGCCGCGGGCGATCGTGGGCCTCGCCTAGGGACGCGGGCATCTACCTGAGCGTCGTCGAGCTTCCGGACGGCAAAGCGATCGCGCCGACGGCAGTCTTTACGCTGGCGACGGGCGTCGCATGCGTCGAAGCCTTGATCGAAACGGCCGGCGCGGCGGTTCAGCTCAAGCCGGTCAACGACCTGTACGTTGACGGTCGCAAACTCGGCGGCATCCTGACCGAGACGCTTCTACGGGGTGGGAAGGTCGAGGCTCTGATCACCGGCGTGGGAATCAACGTCCACCGGGCGGATCGAGACGTTTCGGCCGGTGGGGCCGAGCCCATCTGTCTCGCGGAGGTTATTCCGCCCGACCGCTTCGCCCAATTGGACATTAGCACGCTGACGGCCGCCCTCGTCGCGCGGATTCACCGCTGGAACGCCATGGTCTTCGGTAAGCGCCTCGACGAGGTGCGCCGCGCGTGGGATCGACACAAGATTCCCGGCACGGTGTTGCCGAAGAGTTGAACTCAAAGCACTGGCTTTGCGCGTTCGTTTGCGACACGTAAACTAATACCAGGGAATAGCTTACGAATACTTTGTGAAAACTTTCCTAAATGCAGGGGATCAGCCGTGTACAGCCGGATGGGCCATCGTTACGATCGCGGACGCTTGTTTTTCCTGGTGGGGAATTGGGTTGGCGTTGAACTCGGATGTGGTCGAGACGCCATTCGCGTCGATACCTGGCGTGGTGGCGCGGTACGGGGATTGCCTACCTCATGTGTGCGGTTTCGCCGGGCTTGGGTATCCAGCGAACCAAGAAAACGCGTCTCGGCGGAACGCGCACGGAAGCGAGCGTACGGTACGGCCTGACACGGGTCCGAGTTTTCGATAGAAACGTTCCATGAGCTTGGTGATCCTGGCTTCGATTGAACCCTACGCCGCCATCGGTGTCGTGATCCTCCTGGTGGGAGGACTTACCGCGCTGTTTCTGATTGCTGCGCACGTGCTGGGCCCCAAGGCCCGCCACGGTCCGGTCAAAGACTCGCCCTACGAATCGGGCATGCCGCCCATCGCCGATACGCAGCGGCGATTCAATATTCGCTTTTACGTCGTGGCCGTGTTGTTCCTTCTCTTCGATGTGGAGGTCGTCTTTCTGTGGCCTTGGGCGGTAACGTTCCACGACGCCGCAGTGAATGGCACGACGTTCCCGTTGGAAGACGGCACGATGGTCGGCAAGGGCTTCCTGCTCGTCGGCATGGCCATGTTCTTTACCCTGCTGGTGTTCGGCCTACTCTACGAGTGGAAGAGGGGGGCGTTCGAATGGGATTAGGCATCGCGGGTCCGTCCTTCCAGGCCAGCAAGGAGGACTTCCTCACCACCAAGCTGAGCTACCTGATCGATCTGATCCGCAAGCACGGCGTGAACTGGTCGCGCAAGAACTCGCTGTGGCCCATGCCGTTCGCGACGGCGTGTTGCGGGATCGAACTCATGGCCACCGGGGCCAGCCGCTATGACATCGCCCGGTTCGGCGCCGAGGCCATGCGATTCACCCCTCGGCAGTGCGATCTGATGATCGTGGCCGGTCGGGTGGCGATCAAGATGATGCCGGTTCTGCAGCGCATCTACCTGCAGATGGCCGAGCCGAAGTGGGTCATCAGCATGGGCGCCTGTGCGAGCACGGGCGGCGTTTTCGATACATACGCGGTGGTGCAGGGGATCGATCAGTTCATGCCGGTCGATGTGTACGTGCCGGGCTGCCCGCCGCGCCCCGAGGCCTTGCTCGAAGGGGTCATGGCCATTCAGCGCATCGTCGAGAACGAGGGGGTCAAGAGCAGCAAGCAGCGAGATAAGGGGCTGGGCATGTCGGTGCAGCCGACGGTGCAGATCCAAATAGATCGAGAGAGCCGGAAGCCAACGTGACCGCCGCGGCCGACACGATTGCCGAGCTCCTCGCCAAGCGCTTTGCCGACGTGGACTTTGCGCCTGCGCCGCTGATGCCGCGCGAGAAGAAAGAGGAGGAGCAACTCTGCGTTCGCGTGCCGCCGGATCGACTGCTTGAGGTGATGCGATTCCTGCGCGAGGACGAGGGCTGCACTTTCGAGCAGCTCAGCGACCTGACGTGCATCGACTACCTCAACTTTCCCAAGGCCCGTGATCGGTACGGCGTGACGTATTCGCTTCTTTCGATCACGAAGGGGCATCGGCTGTGGGTCAAGTGTTTCGTGAACGATCCGAGCCCGGAGGTTCCCTCGGTGACGGGCATCTGGTGGGGCGCCGACTGGCCGGAACGCGAGGTGTATGACATGTTCGGCGTGAAATTCACCGGCCATCCCGACCTTCGCCGAATCTTGACCTGGGAAGGGTTCAAGGCGCATCCGCTGAGGAAAGATTACCCGCTCCGCGGGCGCGGAGAGCGGGAAGACTTCGAGGTTGTTCAACGTGAGGATGCGTAGGAAGTGATGAATTGCGAATTATGAATGGCGAATAGCGAAACGGGTCGTCGCCTGATCGATCGGAGCCGCATTCGCTATTCTGCATTATTCCTTCTGAATTTGGCTTATGACTACCACGGAAACCGTACCGCAGGTTGGACCCAGCAGTTATGTTCCCGAGGAGCCGGGGAGCGATGTGTGGGTGCTCAATCTGGGTCCACAGCATCCGGCCACCCACGGCACGCTGCGCCACGTGCTCGAACTCGACGGTGAGCGCATCCTCGGATGCACCGTTCACATCGGATATCTGCACAGCGGGTTCGAGAAGCTCGGCGAGGCGCTGAACTACAATCAGTACGTCGTCGTCACCGACCGGATGAACTACTGCTCGCCCATGGCGAACAACATCGCCTGGCATCACGCCTGCGAGAAGCTTTTCGGCATCGAGATTACGCCGCGCTGCAAGGCGATCCGCACGATCATCGCCGAACTGTCGAGAATTCAAGACCACCTGCTTAGCCTGTCGGCGACCGGGCTGGACCTCGGGGCGTTCACGGCGTTCATGTACCCGTTCAACGCGCGTGAGGGAATCTACGACTTGTTCGAGGAGGTCTGCGGGCATCGCTTCACCACCAGCTACACGCGCGTCGGCGGGCTCAAGGAGGATATCACCTCGGACTGGCCGGGCAAGGTCAAACGCTTTTGCACGGACGTGTTCCCCAAGGCGGTGGACGATTTCGACAGGCTGCTGACGCGCAACCGAATCTTCGTCGAGCGAACCAAGGGCATCGGCTACATCAGCCACGACGACGCGATCAGCTGGGGCCTGACCGGACCGCTCGCTCGCGCCAGCGGCGTCCGTCGTGATCTGCGCAAGGACGAGCCGTATCTCTGTTACGCCGAGAACTGGGACGACAAGGGCAGCTCGCCCGTGCAGTTCAAGGTTCCCATCAGCCACGGCGGCGATTGCTATGCTCGTTACCAGATTCGCCTGGCCGAAATGCACGAGTCGATCGGCATCATCATGCAGCTCGTCGACAACATCCCCACGGGACCGGTGGACGTGCTGCCGGGAGACAAGAAAACGCTGCCCTCTAAGGACGAAGTCTATTTCAGCATCGAGGGGTTGATCCACCACTTCGAGCAGATCATGACCAACCGAGGTCATGAGCCGCCGATCGGCGAGGCGTACGGCGCGAACGAAACG
>JADFRH010000005.1:5241-19998 GCA_022561415.1 Planctomycetota bacterium | reverse complement strand
CGAAGCGGCACTGACCAGCCTGCGTCGGCTCGAACAGATTGCCAGGGCTCTGGTCACGCAAGATGCCGTCGCCTACGAGGCCATGACGACGGCGTCGAAACGTCGCGGTGAATCGGACGGTGCGGCCGGCGTCTATCAGGAGGCCGTTCTAGCGGCCGTTGCCGTCCCGATGGAGATCGCTGCGGTAGCATCCCGAACGCTAACCACGATGGACGAGATGAAAGAGATCGCCAACCGCTATCTGCTCAGCGATCTGGCTATTGCCGCGGTTCTGGCGGAGGCCACCGCCCGCAGTGCCCGCTACCTGGTTCAGCTCAACGCCGCTGAACTGACCGACAAAGGTCGGCAGACGGCGGTTCTGGCGGAGGTCGACCAGACGGTTCAACACTGCGATACAACCCGTGAGGCGATCGAGGCGTTTGTTTGTGACCAGCTTGAGATCGAGCCCGCCGGCAACCGATAAGCGCGCCGATGGACGGTTCGCCACCATACAGGCTCGATATCGAGGGGTTGGAGGATCCCACGGGAAACACGCTCAACCCAAGATCCCTGCGCGGGCGTCCGTGGCTGGGGATACATTTCGAGTGTTGCGGGGCCTACTCACGAATCTATCGAAACGCCGACGGAACGGCCTACGAAGGACGATGTCCCCACTGTACGGCCCAGGTGCGGCTACGCGTCGGGCCGGGCGGCACCGACACCCGCTTCTTCACGGCCCGGTGATGCGATTCCAAGTTCCGCCGAGGTTTCTCATTGCACGCTACGACCCACCCGCGATACAATCACCGCCCCGCTGTGGTCGATGATTGGCTATCCACGAGCAAGGATGACCCCCTTTGTTTACCAAGCTTGTTTTCGCTTCGGACCTGCCGACCTGGGCGCTGTTCGTCGAGATGGCGATCGCGGCTGTTGTGGTGATTATGGCCGGTACAAGGTTCACGCGGCTGGCCGACACCGTCGCCGACCGGCTGAACCTGAGTGCCGGATGGGTTGGGCTGGTGCTTCTCGCCACGGTCACGAGTTTACCCGAGTTGGTGACCGGCGCTACGGCCACCTGGATCGACAACGTGGATCTGGCGCTCGGAAACATCTTCGGAAGCTGCAGCTTCAACATCACCCTGATCGTGCTCCTCAACGCCCTCATCGGCGGAGGGTCCGTGCTGCGCGGCGTGGGCTCGACGCATGCGCTGACCAGTTCGTTCGGTCTGCTGCTCATGGCCGAAGCGCTGCTGGGACTTGTCTTTTTCCAGAAGTTCACACCCACGCCGGCGGGTGAGATCGCCTGGGCGCTGCTCATCTTCGTGACCTACGCCATCTGCATGAAGCTCACGTACAGTCACGAGAAAGCCACGGCCGGGTTGGTCGGCGATGCGCCCGAGCGACAGCGCGTGGGCAACGGAATCTGGAGCCGGCTCGCGTTGACGGTGATGATCCTCGTTGCGGCGTCCTGGTGGCTGGCGCGCATCGGCGACGTACTGAGCACGCACGAGATCAAGATGATCGGCCGACCACTCGGTGCGACGTTTGTCGGAGCGTGTTTCCTCGCGCTCGCAACGTCTCTGCCGGAGATCGTCACGAGCATCACGGCCGTACGGCTTGGGAAGCTCGACCTCGCCCTGGGCAACATCTTCGGATCCAACATGTTCAATGTCTTTGTGATTCCCCTTCTCAAGATCGTCTCGCTCGCGGGTGGGCAACCGCTGTTGCTGAAGTCCCAGCCGCTCGACGGCATGGACAATCTCATTGCGGGTTTGCTCGCCGTCGTCTTGACGGCGATCACCATCGGCGCCCTGGCCTACAAGAGTCAGCGAAAGCTCCCGCGGCGATTCGGATACGATTCGATCCTGATCGGCGTGACCTATGTGGCGGGCATGACCCTGCTGGTGATGAAGGCGGGTTGAGCCCGCGATGCCCTAGCGATGAATGCGTTGGCTGAGCTTGTCGAAGAACTGGAGTGCCACGGCCTGCTCGGCTTTGACGACCTCGTTGGCGCCGAGCTGGGCGGCCTTCATCCCCTTTGACGCATACTGGGTCCGCGCGATGATGTAGATCTCGGGGCTGAGCCGCCGCGCCAGGGCCGTCGCGGTGAGGACGGCCTCTTCATCGGGAATGGTCAGTGCCAGGATCGAACTCGTTGCCAAGCCCGCCCGCAAGAGCGTTTCCCTGTCCGTCGCGTCGCCTTCGATGATCTGTCGTCCGAGCGCCTGCTGCGTTGCGACGGTGACCGGGTTACGTTCCAAAATGGTGTAACCGATCTTGGCGTGATTCAACAAATCCGCCACGCATCGACCGGCAAGCCCGAATCCCACAATGATGACGTGTTCCGGTGAAGAGCTGTTGCCGTCCAGCGGAACCACGGGCGTCACTTGAAGACGCGTTCCGTCCGCCCAGTCGCTTGGTCGATCGAGTTCGACCACACCGTCGCGGACGGTGGCACCGACGGACTGAAGCGACACCCGTTGCACATCGGACGCGGACACTGACCCCACGATCGTCTCCCCTACAAGGCGGCCCAAGAACCATGGCAACCGGCGCCATGCCTTTCCTACGAGATCGGTGTGACCCGCGTCGCGCCGTTAGACTCTTTTTGCCGAAAACTCTCGAACCGCCTGCCCCACGAGATAAAACGATCCGGTGACGCAGATCAGATCCTCACGGGTGATAGCACTCGTCGCGATCGCCAGTGCGTCTTTCAACGTCCTGCCGACCTGTGCCATCTTCCCTGAAATCTCCGTGTATTCGGCCGCTAGCTCCGCCGGGTCCGCCGAGCGCGGCGATCGCGTGCTCGTAAAGATCATTTTATCGGCACCGAGCCGAAGCCTTCGGAGCATTCCGGAAATATCTTTGTCCCGCTGGCAGCCGAAGATCACGATCATCGAATCGTAGGCGATGTGTTGACCGATTCCCCGGATGAGTGCATCGATGCTGGCCGCGTTGTGTGCGCCGTCGACCAGGACCCGCGGCTCCTCGGACACCATCTGCATCCGACCGGGAAGATTGACATTGGCGAGGCCTTCCTTGGCCGTCTGATCGTCAATGGTGAATCCACGCGACTTCAGCGTGTCGACGATGCGTAAAGCCACCGCACAATTGCTGGCTTGGTGCTCTCCCATCAGCGGTACGTGAACGTGTTCGAACCGGCTCGTCGGTGTGGTCAAGCAGATTCGGGCGTGCCGGCCTACGTCACGCGAAAATTCAAATCGGTAGCTGAACCCGACGTTCTCGACGGCAAAAACCAGTGGGGCGTCGAGTTCGAGTGCCGCCTCCTCGATAACCTCTCTGACTTCCGGCCTCTGTGGGGCGCTGACGACCGGAACCCCCTTCTTGAACACGCCGACTTTCTCGCGCGTAATCGCGGGGAGAGTGTCGCCGAGCTGCGCAGCATGATCCAGACTGATACCGACCAGCCCCACCACCTCCGGCGTGATCACGTTGGTCGCGTCCAGCCGACCACCCATGCCCGTCTCGACGATCGTGATGTCGACTTCCTTCTCCGCAAAGTACCGGAAGGCCAGCGCCGTCAGGATCTCAAAATAGGTGGGTGCCGGCAGGCGAGCTTTCTTGGTCAGCCCCGCCACCGCCACGACGCCCCTGGCGAAGGCGCCCTCGGAAATCATGCTGCCGTCCACGACGATCCGTTCACACACATGGAGCACATGAGGCGAGGTATACAGCCCGACGCGGTATCCGCAGGCACGAAGCATCTCGGCCGTCATCGCCGCGGTGCTGCCCTTTCCTTTGGTTCCCACGATGTGAACAGACTTGAACGAACGATGCGGATTCCCCAAGGCGCTGAGGAGCCGGCTCATCCGAGAAAGACCGAAGTTGCCGGACGTGTATCGCGTTCGCGGAACCCGCTCGTAATTCGTGAGTGAATCCAAATACTTCACTGCTGATGCAAAAGTGCGGATATTGGAATCGCCCTTCTTAGGCTTCCCAGTGCGCTTTGGTCTGGTAATTGTTGCTCTGCTCATCAGAAGAACTATGTTATTCTCGAAACCAGATTTCGTCAAGTCCGTGTACTCGTTGGCCATTCCCCAACCCCGCCGGAAAACTGACCGCTTTCAGGCGTAAGCCATTGCCACGTAAAGACTTAGGTAGAGGCCGCGATCCGTCCGCGACCCGGATCCAAGCGCTCGGCACCGTCACCATCGCGCAACGTCGCAACTTTCCCTGATCGGATGCGTCGTCCGCCACGCCGATCGACGCGGGCACGAGCACCAAGGATCCGCTACACTGCCTAGGATGATCGAATTCTCCGTCGACTTCCGAACGTGTAGGACCAAGGTTACAGTTGGACTGAACACCCTCCGTGATGTCGGGCGGCTGGTTCGCCGGCATGTCGCCGAGCAGCCTTTGCCCAGTGTGAGCGTCGTGTCCGATTCCACGGTCTTTGCGAAGTACGGCAGCGACGTTATGACGTCGCTCGCGAAGGCCGGGTTCGATTCCAGCCATTTTTTGATGGCCCCCGGTGAGGGATCGAAACGACTGAGTGTTGTGGAGGAAATCCACGAGTTTCTCGCAGCGCACGGCGTGCTTCGCGACGACATCGTGCTCGCCCTCGGCGGCGGCGTGGTCAGCGATGTCGCGGGATTCGCGGCCGCGACTTGGATGCGCGGTATTCGTTTCGCAATCTGCCCTACAACCATGGAGGCTGATGTCGACGCCTCGCTCGGTGGCAAGACCGGTGTCAATCTCAAAGCCGGAAAGAATCTCATCGGTGCGTTCCACCAGCCGTTTCTGGTCGCGGTTGATCCGGCATGCCTCACTACCCTGAGCGGTCGCGATGTGCGCGCCGGTCTGGCCGAGTCCGTCAAACACGCGTTGATCTGCTCCGAGGAGTTCTTCGACTGGCATCTGATCCATCTCGACGCGATTCTCGCACTTGATCGGAACGTGCTGGCGGAGCTGATACATCGGAATCTGCGGATCAAAGGGGCGATCGTCGAGCAGGACGCCTTGGAACAGACGGGTCGCCGGGCGTTACTCAACTTCGGGCACACGATCGGTCATGCGATCGAGTCATGCACCGGGTTCACCCTTCGCCACGGCGAGTGTGTTTCGTTGGGAATGGTCGCGGCCTGTCGACTGTCACGCGATTTGGGCATGCTCGATGCCGGCGCGGTGCGGCGCGTCGAGGAACTTCTCACACGCCTGGAACTCCCGACGAAGCTCGTCAAAACGGTGAGCGGAGATAACGTGATGCGCGCGATCCGTCTCGATAAGAAGCGCCGGTCCGACGGGCTACATCTGGTCCTACTTGAAGGGATCGGCCGCCCGGCGATTCGCAGCGACGTCGCGGACGAAGCGATCCGTTACGCCTTTGAGTCGTTGCGAGCATAGGCCGCGCGGCTCGATCACGCCGAGATGCCCCATTCCTGCAGCATCCGGTCGATCAGTTCCATCGGGAAGCCCACGACGTTTGTAAAGCTGCCGTCGATGCGCTCCACGAAGGGGTCGTCTCGATCCTGGATCGCGAACGCCCCGGCCTTGCCTATCCAGGCGTTGCTGTCCAGATACGCCTCGACTTGATCCGCAGAGAGCCGCCGGAGGGTCACGGCCGTGGTCTCATGACGAATGGCTCGCTCGCCCGTAGCCGCGTCGAGCAGGGTGACGCCGGTGATCACTTCGTGCGTGGTACCGGACAACGCCGTCAGGATTCGATCGGCGTCAGCGCGATCCGCCGGTTTTCCGAAAACACGGCGCCCCAGCGCCGCGATCGTATCACCGGCCAGGATGAAACCGGAATCGATCGATATGCCGACTGATTGGGCCTTGAAATAGCTCAACGCCTGGGCGAGTTGTGCCGGCGGTAGATCGCGGTCGACAGCGGTGGGCTCCTTGATGGGCGGGGCTACGACCTCCACCCGATATCCCCGCGCCTCCAAGAGCTCCCGCCGACGCGGACTGCTCGATGCCAGGATCAAAGGTGTAGCACTACGATGAGTTTGCGCTGCGCTGTTCGACATGCCGAAAGACCTCTGCATTCACCGTAGCTTTCCGGCCGGCGAAAGATACCGCGCGACGCTGCAGGCGGGCCATTCGGAGACCCAGATCGCCACCGTGCGAGCCTATGGTCCGATTTCAGTACTGACAGTCCCCTTCGAGCACGGGCCTACCCCGAAAGAGCGCACCGTTAGGTCCATCTTTATTGGACGCACCCGAAAAAAGCGCTCGCCCGTAGCGATGGGCCGCCGATAAATTCCGAATGTCGGAGGCCGCGGTGCTCGATAGGTAGGGCTGGAGACCAACGATCGCCTTCGGCGGTCCGTATCGGACCGCGCCGGGCGCGAAGCGTATTGTAATTTAGGCTGGGAGCAACGCCTCATGTTTCGATCTTTCGTCCACCGAACCGTCGTCGTCGTCCTTGTTTCGATCCACCTCGGCTGCAGCGGGATGCGCAGCGGCGCGGCGATCCAGCTCGATCGCATGGCCGACACGCGCGAGTCGTACGGCGATGCCTTCAGATACATGGTGGACAACGCCATCCTGAGTGACATGTCTCTGGCAGACATTCACTTCGTCACCCACACGAGCGAACTCAGCGGCGTGGGCGCGGCGCGGCTGCAACGTATGGCCAGGCTGCTCAACACGTACGGTGGAAAGATCCGATACGAGACGGCCCTATCCGACAAGGCCATGCTGGCCGAGCGAATGACGCACGTTCGCGAATTCCTCGCTCTGTCCGGGTGCGAACTCGATCCGGTCGAGATCGCGGTCATGGCACCCGGCGGCCGCCGCATGTCCGGCCAGGAAGCCGTCGGGAAGTATCAGCGCGCCGTTACCGTCTCGGACGATCTCTCGACCTCCGGCAATTAGTACCGTGTGGCAATTCTAGGGAACGGAAACCTTATGTCCATCGCTATGAACCGTGCAAGACTCCCGTTTGTCCTACTCACATCCGTGCTCGTCGCAAGTTGTGCGGCGCCGACGACGAGGCCCGGCGTCCGGGGTCAATGGCGCAAGCCGGCTTCGCCGCCCGCGTTCGCCACGCTAAATGACGACAAGCCGCCGATGATCCTGCCCGAGACCTACTACGCTGCGGCGCGATTGCTCGAGTCGCGGGGACGGTATCTCGACGCCCGGGAGCGGTATCGCAAGGCGGTCACGGTCAACCACACCTACGTCGACGCGTTCCACCGCCTGGGTTTGGTTCACAGCCTTCTGGGCGAACGAGATCTCGCCGTGGAAGCTCTCGCTCGCGCCGTGGAGCTCAAACCTGAAGATTCGATCCTCCGCAACAATCTGGGGTTCGAATACATCCTCTGCGAGCGATGGGCGGAGGCCAACGACGAACTGTCGGCAGCGATCGAGTTCGATCCCGGGTTCGCCCGGGCGCATATCAATTTGGGGATCGTCCAGAGCCGCATGCAGCGTTTCGATTTGGCGCTGGCGAGCTTTCGCACCGCCCTTCCCGAGGCGGACGCCCACTACAATCTTGGACTGATGTACCGCGGTCAGGGACGATACGCCGAAGCGACCGTGTCGTTCGAGCGCGTCCTCGATATTGACCCGGAATTCGCCGCTGCCTGGAAACAGTTGCGCCAAGTCCGTGCGAGCGCGATGCGCAAGGCGAAGGATACCAACGTTGACGTTCCCGCACCGGACGTCACGCGGACAACCACCGATGCCACAGGCGACTCCGTTCCGGCTTCATCGCCCACCCGTATGGCGAAAGCGCCCACGACCGCTGTGGAGACGGACCGGCCCTCGGCTCAGGTGGGCGGGCCGGTTACCCCGCGCGAACTCGCGGGAAGTGTGGATCTGATGACCGCAGATATCGGGTACCTGATGGCTCTTGTCGATCGTGATCGCGAACGTCTCGTGGAGTACGAATCCGCACATGCCGCGACATCCGTGGGCGAGTCGATCGAGCGGCAGCGCAGCCATGAGCCCGTGGAGAGCGCCAAGAACTCCCGCTCGGTAGCGCTCGAGAATGCGTATGACGAGTCGGAGCCGGGCATGGCCCCGACTCCATACGGAGAGGACATGCCGAACCATTTCGAAATACCGGGGACGACTCAGTTCTCCTTTCTACCGGAGGAAGACTTGTCCGTCGCGCCATCGGATACGCCCGAGCTTTCCAGGCCATTGCGTCAGGGCGAATTCATTGCACCGCAGCCCATGATCGCGTGGGAAGCCGATTGGATCGTGGACACGTACAATTTGGAAAACGACTGTGACGATTTTCTCCTGATCGACATCATGGGAGACGTCGGACCCTGGTTCTCGGTGCCGACGCCGATTCAGCCGGTCACCAGGACAGCGGATGTTTTCTCCGCCCAACCGGATCCTATCGCTCCGGACCCATCCATCGCCGATGCTCCGATGATTTTCGCGGCGATAAGTTCGTTCGGTCGGAATGGCGCCGAACCGGTGTTGAAGGCCGCTGATCCGATCTCTGGGAAACCCGTAGCGGTTGCGTCAATCGACGCGCGGACTGCGCTGCAGCAGTTCAATGACGAACTGGCTCAGGTTCGTGAGGAGATCCAATGCCTCGAATCGATGGACGAAGAGCCGGCACATGTAACGTTCGCGATGGCGAATGATCTGCACGCACCGACCCGCGCCGGCGAGATTCCCACACCGCTCCACTGGATGCTGGACATGAAGAGCCGCACCCACGCAAGCGGGCCGGCCTTACGACCGATGGTCAGCTCTCCACGTGCGGAAATGGGTCCGCCCGCCCCCGCCATGTCGTTCGTTACCACCAATCGCGGTGCGAGCATTCGCCCGGTCCGTGCGCGGCTGACCGCCTCGAGCGCCGATCAGCCGTGGCGGGGGAAGCATGAGGTCCGATCGTTCCGACTTACTGAGCACGAACTTCGCGACTCGCCGGCGGTCACGCCAAACGAAACCGCAAGTCTTGGCAAGCGGGCCCAGCTCGTCGGTGAGACCGTGAATCCAGACGACATGGGGGACATCGACGGATGGATCGCAATCGTGATGAATGAGCTGGCCTGCCTGGAAGATTCGGCACGAGATGCGCCCGCCTGGCCACTCGACGACTCGTTCGATTCACGCCACTCGATCGGCTGGCGGAATCTGGACGTCTACGACCGGCTCATATTCCCGAACGATCCGCGCTCCCGCGAATAGAATCTGCTCGGTCTGTTTCCGCGTCTTCCGGCGCCTCCGATCCCCGGTCTACTCTCGTCGGATATTCCGCGGGGTGATGACGGACACCAGGCCGATCCGGACGGAGGGTGATTCGACTGGTGGATATCCGGGAACGTAGCGAGAACACGGCGACGGACGCCCCGTGAGGCGCGCCATGGCCTCCGTCCAAACGTTCGCCTCTTCTATGCGTCCAGCTCGGCCATGACCTTGGCCAACACCGCACCGATCGGTTCGCGGATCACCAGGTGCGCCAGTTCATCGAGGGGTGTCGGCGTGTTGTTGATGATGACGAGCGTTGCACCGGACGATTGGGCGAGCCGTGGCACGGACGCGGCCGGTTCGACCACCAGGGACGATCCAATCGCCAGGCAGACGTCCGCCCTGCGGGCCAGCTCCGCAGCTCGTGCCATCTCCGTCTCCGGCATGGCCTGACCAAATGAGACGGTCTTGGACTTGAGCGGCGCGCCGCAGTCCTCGCAGTCCGGCGCCTCGTCTCCCTCTTCGATCCGTGAAATCACTTGCTCCGGACTGCACTCCCTCCCGCAGCCTACACAGGCGACGATGCGTGCAGTCCCGTGCAGCTCGATCACGTGCCGGCTGCCGGCGTCCTGGTGCAGACCGTCGATGTTTTGCGTGACCACCGCCGCGATGATGCCCAACTGCTCCAGACGGGCGATGGCGCGATGTCCCGAGTTCGGCTTGGCTCGGGCAATCTCCGGGTATAGCAGCGACCGCATTTCCCAATAGCGTACGCGGGCGTCACGCGAGGCGAGGAACTCGTCATACATCACCGGACGGTGTTTCGCCCAGATACCGCCCGGACTGCGAAAATCCGACAGACCGCTTTCCGTGCTGATGCCGGCCCCGGTGAACGCGATGGCGGCACGCGCCGGAGAAAGCAGTCTTGACAATTGGTTTGTCGAGTTCATGGAATCCCCAGGGATTATCTCCCCACCCGCGCAACATGGCAGGCGGGAGCCTAGCTTCTCCCCGATGACCGGAAAAGTCCAAGCAGGCGTCGTCCGATCGGGACATGCGAGGCGGTGGTGAACAAATACGGCACACATTCGACCGACCGTTGATGGTCCGTCCAACGTGTGCCGTACGTTTGTCGTTGGCGAGTAGCCCGGCTCCCGAAGATTCGCTTGCGATCAGGCGGCCAAGTATTTCTCCTCGAGCGTGTTGCGAATCTTCGTCAGCGCTTTGTTCTGAATCTGGCGAACTCTTTCCTTGGTGACGCCGATGATCTGACCGACCTGTTCGAGCGTCTTGGGGCGACGCTCGTCCAACTCGGTCGAGATGCCGATCGCAAAGCGCTCGTCAATGACGGTCCGCTCGACGACACTGAGTTCAGCCAAGTTTCTCAGGAGGATTTCCTTGATTTCGTCCACGCAGTCCTGCTCGACGTTTTGACGCCGCGTGTCGGCGTGATCGCTTCGCTCCATGCTCGGGTCGAATTCGGTCGGGAACTGCCCGCGGTATCGGCTGGCCCGCATCGCGACGCGCGAAAACGACTTGAGGATCGCACGGCAGGAATAGGTGCTGAACTTGAAACCCCGGCTGCAATCGAATTTCTCCACGCTCCGCAGAAGGGCCATATCACCCTCGCTGACCATTTCATTGAAGTCGATTCCCGTCAATCGGGTTCGCTTGGCCATGGCAAGTACCAGCGGCATGTTCAGCCTCACAAGTGCGCTTCGGGCGCTGAGCGCACGGTGCCCCCAGGCCAGCAAGTTTCGCGTGGCGATCGCCGTAAGCAGCTTCCGGGAGAAGTCCGAAAGAATGTCGGCGACGCGTTTGCGGCATAAGTTGTACCGCATGAACAGGTGGCTTTCCTGCGCATACGACAGGGCCGGAACGCGCTCCCCCGCTTTGATGGCGTCGGTAATCGGATCGGCACACTCGACGAAGCGCGTGGCCATGCGAGCAGCGAGTTTCGCCGTGTCGCCGAACAGCTTCTGCTCGACGCGCTTGCTCGTAAAATCCGGATGCGACATGTAGTCAACCGGCTCGGAGAGCAGACGGTTGAGGAGCACCTGGTCCTCGGCCGCGAGCGCGCTAATCACGCTGTCGCGGGGTGGAAAGGCCGTCGGAAGCATCCGTGGAACGCCGTTGGCCTTAGCCGTTTCGATAACCTTCACGTTCATGACGTCAACTCCTTCCGCTCGCGTTACCTCCGAAAAGGTGCTTCGCCCAACGCCGGCCCGATAAAACCCCTCTGTCTAATAGTACGCGACCGGGACGTGTCGAGTCTTGTTCGTCCGAAAAAACACGAACAAAAACATTGCATCGTTGCCCTGCAATGACAGACAAGCTGCGAGCGTACATACACTTCACACCAGTAGGGGAGAAATCGCGGCGGGGGGGACCAACAGCAACCCGAGTATACAACATTTCGCACCGTCGGGCAAATTCTTACAGGAAAGAAACTAATTTCGGACGTAGGATGCCCTAGGGGCGGTTTTTGTCCCGCCCGACCTGTGCCGCAATTGGCCTAAAGACTTGAGGCGCGCCCGTCCGGTGAGGGTGTCTATTCGTAGCGGAGGGCGTCGATCGGGTCCAGCTTGGCGGCTGCAATCGCAGGATACATGCCGAAAAATATTCCGATCATGACCGACAGGCCGCCGCTTAGGACGACGGACCACGCGCTGACGATCGTTTCCCAGCCAACAATCCGGGTTACCACGTTTGCGCCGGCCACGCCCAGAAATATGCCCAGCAAACCGCCGCAAGCCGACAGCACCACCGTCTCGATCAGGAATTGCGCAGCGATGTGACCCTGCCTGGCACCGAGCGCCCGCCGAATGCCGATCTCTCGCGTTCGCTCCGTGACGGTGGCCAGCATGATGTTCATGATGCCGATGCCGCCGACAAGGAGCGATATTCCTGCGATGAAGCCGAGCGTGATCTTCCGGTTTCGCTCCTTTTGCTTGGCGAGCTTGAGGCGGGCGAGGGGCACGCGAATCTCGTAGTCGACTTCCGCGTGCTTATGCTCGAACACACGCTGGATCATCTTGGACACCGGCTCGACATGCGGCAATTCATCGACGGTTACATAAAGACCCGAATACTGCATCTTGATGTACTCGCGCGTTCCGGCGGCCTGCCTTCGCGTGGTCTCGCCGAACTGCGCCTTGGCCGTCGAATACGGGACGAGGATCTCACGGTTGAGGTTGCGTTCCTCGACGCCGCGCGCCGGGGCGCCGGCCGTGTGTACCTCTTCGAGAATGCCGACCACCACGAACGGCACGCTCGTGGGAAAACGCTCGACCAGCAGCGTCTCGCCGAGCGGATCCTTGAACGGAAAGAGTTCGCGACGTACGTGTTCGCCGATCACGCAGATGTTGGTACGTTCGCTCATGTCCTCGCTCGACAGGGGCCGCCCTCGAGCG
This sequence comes from Planctomycetota bacterium, assembly GCA_022561415.1. The sequence goes on along the minus strand of JADFRH010000005.1, from coordinate 7,486 downwards.
ACGCGAACGTTAACCACCGCGAAGAACTCCGGCGTGGTCCCGACGACGCTGAGTGCGGCCTGATGCTCGCCATAGCGAGCCTTATAGGCGATCGTCTTCAGAGGGACAACGCGCTGCACATGCGGTATCGTCGCCTCGATGATGGCGATGTCGTCGCGGGTGATTCCGTATTCGATCAGGTTGGAATTTCCCTGCGACGTCTGTCCGGATTGGGCCGGCTTGATGGAGTTGACGATGATGTTCTTGGTGCCCAGCAGTTTGATCATGCGCAGCTCGTCGGCCGACGCACCCTCACTGATCGACAACATGCAGATCACGGCCGCCACGCCGAAGATGATCCCCAGCGAGGTCAACAACGAGCGCAGCTTGTGCAGCCGCAGATTGTTGATCCCGAGCCGAACTGTCTCAACGCTGAGGAGCTTCATACCTTTCGTTCACATGGATTCGCCCGACCGGTCAATCCCCGAACTTAATGCCCTGGGCGAGGGGCAGTTCGGTGGTGTAGTTGATCGTGTTCGTCTGGCGGCGCATGTAGGCCTTCCAGGCGTCGGAGCCGGATTCGCGGCCGCCGCCGGTCTCCTTCTCGCCGCCGAACGCCCCGCCGATCTCCGCCCCGCTGGTTCCGATGTTGACGTTGGCGATGCCGCAATCGCTTCCGCAGCACGACAGAAACCGCTCGGCCTCCAGCAGGTCTCGGGTGAAGATGGCCGAGCTGAGCCCCTGCGGAACGTCGTTGTGAATCTCGATCGCCTCGTCGAGGGTCTTGTAGCTGATGATGTAGAGGATCGGCGCGAAGGTTTCGTTCTGAACGATCTCCAATTCGTTACGGACGGCCGCGATGCACGGCGTCACGTAGCAGCCGCCGGCATACTGATCGCGATCGAGCCGCTGACCGCCGTAGAGAATCTCACCGCCCTGCTTCTTAATCTCCGTGATCGCGCTCATCATCGTGTCGACGGCGCCTGTGTTGATGAGCGGACCCATAAGCGTGCCGGCTTCGAGTGGGTTGCCAATACTCACCTGCTTGTAGGCGGCAATGAGCTTTTCGATCAACTCGCCGCGTAGCGACTCATGTACGATAACGCGGCGCGTGCTCGTGCATCGCTGACCGGCCGTGCCGACGGCGCCGAAAAGGATGGCGCTGATCGCCAGCTTGAGGTCGGCCTTGGGGGTCACGATGATCGCGTTGTTGCCGCCGAGTTCGAGGATCGTGCGGCCAAGCCGTTTGCCGACCACTTCACCGACGCGGTAACCCATCGCGCAGCTCCCCGTCGAGGATACGAGCGGGATACGCCGGTCGTTGATCAGTTTCTCTCCGACGGTCGAACCTCGACCGATGACGAGGCTGAAGATGGCCGGGTCGACGCCGGTGTCGCGGCAGACCCGCTCGGCGATCTTGGTACAGGCGATGGCCGTCAAAGGCGTTTGCGATGAGGGCTTCCAGAGCGTTGAGTCGCCGCACACGGCCGCCAGCGCCGAGTTCCAGGCCCAGACGGCCACCGGAAAGTTAAACGCCGAGATGACGCCGACCACGCCGAGCGGATGCCACTGCTCATACATGCGATGCCCCGGCCGCTCCGAGTGCATGGTCAGGCCGTAGAGTTGTCGCGAGAGGCCGACCGCGAAGTCGCAGATGTCGATCATCTCCTGGACTTCCCCCTCGCCCTCGGCCCGAATCTTGCCCATCTCCCACGAAACCAGCGCACCCAGTTCGCTCTTCATCTCGCGTAGTGCGAGCCCGAGTTGCCGCACGGTCTCCCCGCGCACCGGAGCCGGCACGCTGCGCCACTCGAGAAACGCCTCGTGCGCCCTGGCGCTGATGGCGTCGTACTCCTCGGGGGTGGCCTGCGTGACCGAAGCGATGATCTTGCCGTTGATGGGTGAAACCGAATCCAGCTTCTCGCCGGAGCCCATCCATTCTCCGGCGAAGCCGCCGGGGTTGACGGCCTCGATGCCCAGCTTGGTGAGAATCTCTTGCATAGGGTGCGTACCTCTTGACGGAACACCAATTCAATAGACGGCAGCTTAGGTTGTACCGGGCGTTCGTCAAGGAATCCGCGGGTGTATGAAGGGTCCGTGACAGAAACGGCGGGTCGGTGTAACCTGTCGCATGTCTGAACCGCAAGAACATCGAGCAGCTCCAAAGGGGGCGCACGGGTACCCGGAACATGTCGCTCGACTACGGAACATCTATCACCCACGTCGAGCGCGTTACGGACGCCTCGGGAAGCGTCGCGGACTTCAC
>JADFRH010000005.1:0-5231 GCA_022561415.1 Planctomycetota bacterium | reverse complement strand
CATCGAGCAGCCCCAAAGGGGCGAAATAATACAGCCCAGGGCAACGCCCTGGGTTCTCGTGACCCAGGCGCGCAAGCCCTGAAAGGGCGGAATAACCTTATCTCGCCCTTTCAGGGCTCGCGCTGCGTTGGTTGAATCAATACCCAGGGCGTTGCCCTGGGCTGTTATATTGTGCCCTTTCAGGGCGAAGAGGCGCACACGCACGCGGAACATGTCGCTCGGCTACGAAACGTTTATCACTCCCGCCTAGAGTGTCATGGACCCGTGTATGAAATCGTGAGTCGTAGCGAGGAATGGGGTCAACAGTCCGCCCGTTTCGGCGTGATCGCCGGGCTACCGGTAGGTCGTGCCGCACTCAGGGCATCGATCGCTCCTCAGTCCGCGCAGATCGTAGCCGCACTCGATACATCGCCCGTTCCGCACGCGATGCCATCTGCGTAGGGGGCCGCGCACGATCGGGATCGCCATCAGCGTCAACAGGAGACCCGAAGATAGCCAGAACGGGAAAATGAGCCACGAGTTTCGGTACCTGCCCGTCGCTTCGGAGCTGACATACAGCGTGCGACCCGGCGGCATGGGATCGTAGTTGAGCGGCGTGCGAAACTTGGAAACCAGGTTGCTCTTGCCGGGCATGGTGAGCAGGTGAAACCCGACGAGCCCGTCCTTGACCGACACGTCGAGCGACTTGTACGGCGAAACGTCGTAGCGGAACCACTCCGGATTAACGTGGCTCTTTCGCCACATCGACAGACTGAAAGGCAGAAGAACAAGCGAAGCAACGGCAACGATCTTAAAAAACATTCGCCCTCGGCCCGAGTTAGCCCGACCCTAATTTCCCCGCCGCCGCCCGCACGACGACCCGACCTCCATCGTACCCGAACGTGGGCGCAGTTTCCAGCGGAATACGGTCTTCGCATGCTCCCGTGTGCATGACGGAATCGACGTCGAGCATCTCTCGGAACGATCCAGGGCGATGACCCGTCAACGCAACGGGTCGGTACCGGATGCGCGTGCGGCTCTGACTCGGTGTGCGGCCAGCCCGGACGCCCCGGGGCAAGTCGGACGCGTACGTACAATCATGATCGCGCGTGTTGACCACGTCATGGCGAGCCTCAAACGTCAACCGCGCCAGCGAGCCGGAAAGTCAAACAATCGGTAAGTGTCCCCGGTTGCCCCCGTCCCCGGTTGCTGATGTTGGTTGCATCCAGCACGGTCAGCTTGCCAGCGGCCAACCGCTTGCGAGCGATGCAGTGCAATACATCGAAGGCGTCGCCGCTTGCAGCTTGGTCGTTCTCGTCATCGGACACAAGCCCACGGCGATAGTCGTTGGACAAGACCTCGGTCGGCTTGAAGAGCCGACGCGCAAACGACGACTTCCCCGACCCCGATGGGCCGATGAGGACAACGAGAGATAGTTCGGGAATCTTCAATGAAACGTCCGCCAATCTACACATAGAACGACAGGGCCAGGACCGCCGGTTCTTTCTTCTCCAGTCTACGCCAGTTGACAAACGCAGCGCACTCGACCACGGATGCAAAGATGTCTGGACATCGTTTCTTGAAGTCGCTGGCTTTGCCGAGTTGCAGGACCAGCAATTCCGGCGGTACGACATGAATGCTCGTCATTCCTGCATACGGGTCGTCCAAGCATGTCATGCAGTCGATCCAGGCATCCATGTTGCAACCGTAGTATCCGGGAAAGCCGAGCTGCCTTGCGAACACCTTGTGAAACGTCTGCCAGTCTTTGATCGGCTTGGTGTCGATTTCTATCATCGCCATATCGGATTCCTTGCATGGGTCATGCCGTCTATCACCGGACTGGGGTTGTCCCTGACCACACCCACTTCACGACACTCAATAAATCAATACGCTGCCGGTAGCTACTCATGTACGTCAGAACCTGAGTTCCGAATCTCCTCATCAGCGTCGAAGCTACACTCTTCTGACAGCCAATCTGGCACGCGTTTTCTCTTGCGCAAAGCCTTCACTGCTCGACCACGGCAGTTGGTGCAGGGTGAATGTTCGTAGACGAGCAATAGGGCTTCGTGCGACTCTTCGGCCGGTCCATCCTCAAACACCTCCAACAAATCATCGAGCATCCAATGTAACTCGTTCTCGTCGTCCGGCCATCGCAGTGAATCCCAGATCAGCGACCAGTCTCCGCGCTTGAGATTTCTGCAAAAGAGCTTCAACTCGCGCTCGTTGTGACGGCCCGCTTTGACGCGATCTAGCGCCAAGGTCCGAACATCGGAATGCTGATGTTGCGCGAGAACGAAAATGGTCACCCAGCGGACATCGTGATCCGGATGCTCCGCGAAACGCAGTAGCCTAGGGTCAAAATCCGGAAGCGGACGGCCCTGGAAAACCCCCAGGAATCGAGCGAGCCGATCAGGGTTTGACTCGCGGAACATGCGATCTGCCACTACCCGCAAGGCGTCCTCCGTCGCCCGACGCCCCCATCCCGAAAGGGCGTACTTGCCGAACCCCGGAGCGCCAGCCTCGATAAGCCGGATCAGCTCGTCGGAAGACATGCTGTTGACTTTTTGCAAACGTGACGGGCCGCGCACGCCGAACCTCAGTATGTCAGGTTTGACGTAGCGACTGCCTTTACTCGGACCAGCCCCCCCGCATGTGTCATCGTGTTTGGACTGAATGTGGGTCAAATAGGCGGCGATCCNGTCATTCCGCTTACAGGCCGAGGTCAGTACCCGCTTTGCGCTGCCATCGCCATGATGCTCGTCATACCAAAGCAGTGGGCTATCGCCCACCGCCAATCTGGAATCTGCGGCCAGCCACTCGCCTATGCGCTCCGAAACGAAGAGTAGGCCGTCCGCACCGTCCAGTTCGATGATCTCCTCCGCCGCAATAAGGTCGGCAGAGTCGTCGTTCTTACGGAGTGCGTGATACAGCGCAGAGCGGGCGGCACTGTGGCCTCGGTGCGCGAAAGTCATGGCGAGCCGACACAGGTGGTTCGTGTCCCAGAAGCTCTCTCCACTTGTATCGGCACTCAGAGTTTCCACAAGCGTCTTGCAGACCGCGTCTTCCAGGCTAGCGGCGTCCATGATCTCAATCATCCACGGTGTTCGGTTGCCCTCGCACTGTGGGTCAAAGGTCTTGTCGTGGAGGCACGCATCGACGATGAGGTCGCCTACGTCAGACGCGCCGTGGCGCGTGACATGCATGAGCGCGCGGCCCTGCCCCGTCCGGAGAGCCAGACGAAACTCCTCGCGGGTTAGGGGCAGTTGAAACGGCGATACGTCCGTTGGCAAATTCTTGCTCATGATGGTCCTGACCGTCATCTGGATGGCTGTAAGTGAAGCGATCCATCTGCGTCGGCAATCCTACTTTGATATCCTCTAGGCCTAACGGCGCAAATCGAACGGCGTTCGACCTGCTTAGTCTCAACCGGTCGAACTTGTAAGTAATCCTTACAAGTTGCCTCCGTCTCACGCTCGGCCTCATGGCACGCGGACCGCTGAGTGGTACCGTCATCCGTTTCGTACAGGATGACTTCGGACGCTGGTCGCTCGTCGTCCATCGTAATACCCTTGACGACATACTCGCTCAAGCGTTCGGTCGCCCAGCGCCGAAACTGCGCAGTCCGTCGAGGTGGAGGCGTCTGCGGAGAGCATCTTTCCAATCCACAGGCTGGAGATCGTGCGCTCGGGCCGCGTGGTCGCCTCCACGGAGTCCAGGGCCAGGAAGGCCGTATCCGCCGAATGACATCAGGACAAGGGGCTTGTCGGCGGGGAGCTTGAGCAGCTTGCAGACCTCTTGCCGCGTGCGCGTCGCGTGCCGCGCGATCATCGGGATGTCCTTGATGTTGGGGAATATCTCGAAGCCCGCGGACATCGGCAGTCGCAGCGCCATCGATCCCCGGCCGTAAGCGCCTCGAATCGCAGGCAGCAGCGACGGCGCAAGTCGCACGCGCGGGTAGTCGGCGTAAATCCAGTCCCAGGTGAAGTTGCCAATGGCAATCGAGTGGATGCCGGCCGCCGCGCTGACGGCGAAGGCGAGCGGCGGGATATCCCCGACAATCAGGCCGGCTCCGAGCTCGCGCAGCACCCGCGTTTCGCTGGCGCGCGTCACCAGGTCGCTGTGAAAGGCTGCCGCGCGCCGAATCGTGTCGGCCTCATCCAGCGAGAGTGCGTCGATTTGCACAACGCCGGTGTCGCACTCAAGCGTGCTGAAGGCGATCTTTCCCTTGACGGTCAATTCGAAGAGCCAGCGCGACGCGGACGTGCGTACGCCGATTCGTGTCTCGGGACGACGGGCCAGCACGGCGTTGATCACCTCGATCGTGCGCGAGGCGTGTCCAAACCCGTGACCGGATACGTAGAAGACGATTGCGGCCGCCAAGCTATCGGCTCGACTCGACTTGCGTACTTACAGTTCCACTGTCCACTTTTTTCACTTTTCCACTTTCTCTTATGGCCACCTTGATGAGCTGTTCGAAGGGTTCGACCGGGACGAAGGTCACCTCACGCGGTGTCTCCGACGGCAGATCGAGCCCGGGCGCGCAGATGGCTGAGCGCCGCTCGCGCCGATTGCTGTGTGGGTCGCCGAGCTAGCCCGTCAGAATAATCTTCTGGTTTGCGCCTGGAAGCAAGATCGCTTCGATGAACAGCACCTCGCCGCTCGTCCGTACGTGCAATGTGAGCCTTTTCTTCCTCCGTATCGCCCCCTAGCGCGACGCTTGTCAGCGGGAACGACGTGCGGCGAAGGGGCAGGGCCGGAAGTTCCGAAGGCAAGGTGGGTGGGGTCGGCTCGGCCATCTGGCTTCGTCAGTTTATCAGTCTTCGTGTACGCTTACCCCGGGCGTGGATGACGACGTGACGTGTAAGACTTGCGGTAGGGGGTTCGAGATCCCTTCGCATCGCGCGCTGGTATTTCTCGAGGAACTGGAGGCTTTGCCCAGGGACGATGAAACGGAGTAGCTCGAAACGCTTCGGCATCGCGCTGGTGTCTCTGGTGTTGTCGCTCGCACTGGCGGAGGCGGCCGCTGGCTATCTGTTTCCGTACTTCCAGCCGTGGACGGTCGCGCCCGACCCGGACACCGTCATCATCGCGCCGCTGGTCGAGAACATCGTGCGCACGTAGATGGCCGAGCGTGATGGTCGACAGAAGCCGTACTTTACGCTGGTCGACGGACAGCTACAGGCACGCAACTACCCGCTGACATTTCGGGCGCTGCCGCCCGAGTCGGCGTGGCGGCGTGCGGAAGATCGCGA
>JADFRH010000200.1 GCA_022561415.1 Planctomycetota bacterium | reverse complement strand
CCGCGCCGAGGCGCGTGCTAATTCTCGATCCGGACAGCGCCACCCAGGCGGTCATGATCTGCGCTCGCTGGGCATTTAGAATCGGCAACCTCGACCTTATCGACAACAAGGCGATGAGCGTCGCCGCCGGTCTGGTCGAGCGCGGCTACCGCGCCGCCGACCTACTCGCGCCGATCGACCGCTACTACGACTGGCCGTGCGACCGCGTGCGCTACCCGTTCAAGCCGTTCGCGCGGTGGGTCAAGCACGACCTCGACGTCTGGGTCATGCGTGCCTGCGAGCAGGACGACTACCGTCGCGGCCTCGAAGCCGCCCGCGTCGAGTCGAAAGCACTGCAAGGCCCGACCGAGGCCCTGCGAGCCCGCGCCGCCCGCCTCGCCCCCAAGGGTGCCAAGCACCGATCACGCGAAACCAGCAACCGCCGCAACCGAGCCGACATCGCCAAGCTCGCAACGCAGTCGCCCTCTCCGTCCCTTCCGCCTCGATCCCTCGATCCCCTCCGCGGACCGCCTCCGAGGCGGTGCGCGCCGCTCGCACCCTGCGAACCATCGGCATGAAAAACGCCGCCCGCTCCGTCGTCTGCAAGGCCGGCAAACCCGCCCGCACCGCCGAACCGGCAACCCTGCGCGAGGCGATCCAGTCGCTCGACGACAGCTACCGTGTCATGCTGATCCACGCCTCTCGGGGTGACAAGGAGGCCCGCCAACAGGCCGTCGCCACGATGCCCCTCTGGTGGGATTCGATGCCCCAGGAGCTCCGCAACAACATCGACTTCCGCATCCAGGCCTTTCGGGCTGAGCACCCCGGCGTCTCGGACGCCACGGCCGCCGCGCGCAAGCTCGCCCTCTTCCTCGCCCAGGTCCGGTCCCGCCCGCGCGGTCCGCATTGGTAAGCGTTCCCGAACGGCGTAGCTTGTCGTACAATTTGAGCAGTCTGAAAAAGCGCGCCGAGGTAGACCACTATGGCCAAGCGACCTGAATCTCCGCCATCACGCGACTGGTACAAACTTGCGACTGCCGTGCTCTCGGCAGCGCTTGTTGTGATGACGTTCATAGGGACTATCTACTACAGAGGCGTCGACACAAAGGGCCGCCGAATCGAGGCTGTCCAGGACAAGATTGACGGGTTCCTGCAGCATCGAGTAAGAGTATCAGCCATTCCCAAAGTTGCTGTCTCGCTATTAACGCTCGAAAAAAGCGGGCTCCCCACTAACGCTTTCTCGGAACTGAAGGAAATGCCGGCGGTTGTGAGCATCACCCACGCCGGAGGCGAAACAGCAAGGGGAATAAGTATCCGTATCACGTCAGCCTGGAAGATCCTTCGCTTTGTTCCCAACTCGTCAGTTGAATCATTTTCGTCCGTCGTTGGTGAGGACGGCAAGTCGCTGGAGATCGAAGTCGAGCAGCTGCGCAGGAACAGCGTGGTCTCAGGCACTTTACTGTGCGAAGGGATTGGCCCCCTTAGTGTAGACGTGCGAGTTGACCAAGGCCAATTCGTAGACGACGCGAGCGACCCAACGCCCAAGAATCTCCCCAGGATCCTAGCCTTCGAGGATATTGATAAACTGGAACCGACAGGATTTACCTCTGAGAAGCACATCGACGCCGTCCTTGAGAAGCTCAGGCTACTTCGCGCAAAGGAACGACACCCACCCCGGCAGAAAGGCAACAACTCCTTCCAGCGATTCATGGATTGGGGCCTTTTCCTGGCGTTTGCGCCGATCCTCGGTGTCGTGCCGGTGATTCTCTGGGCATCACGCGACAAGAAAAGGCGGCGTCGCGCCCAAGTCAATATCGCCAACGAGAGCAAAAGGCTCGCGAAGAAGATCGAGCGTCACATCGAACAAGGCGATCTTACGATCGGCATGTCTGCCGCCGAGATCCTTCAGCTGCTGGGAAATCCTAGGCGACGCAAGACGCTGCAAGATTCAAATAGCAAAGAAACCACTTGGTGCTACGAGCCTCGAGTCAACAAATTCACCGGTTCACTACCCGACCTATACATAACGCTTCGTGACGAAAAAATACATCGAATCCTGTACAAGGAATATCCCGAGCGCGGCGATGCAGCCGAACAAAAGGATTGACATTTCTCCAGGGACGAGCAGTTGAACCTGTTTCGAGCCCAGTTCGAAGAGCCTTCGGACGCCGAGATCTGCGAGCCCTGCGCCACCGCCATCCTCGACGCCGCCCACGATCCGGCCGGAAAGCAGCCGTCATGACCGGTGCCTGGCACGCAACTTGCATGGCGCCCAAACCGTGGCGTTTGCCTGACGTTTGTCGTTTGCCCAAGGTTCTGCGCTTTCGCCGTAACCCCCGGCGGCGCCCGCACTTACGAGCAAGCGCCAAAAGCGCAGAACCATTCAGCTCCCCCCGATTCACTCTTGCGCCGCGCAGAACCAAGAACCGCGCTTTTCCGCCGTAAACCCCGCCCCCGCAACGCTTTACGACCAAACGCCATTTGCGCAAAACCTAGTTATCTCTAAGACCCGGCCACCCCCCAGCGCAAAAAATGCGCCGCCCTGTCCGAAGAAGAACCGAAGCCCGTCGTTACTTCACCGGCTGGCGGAGGATTGTCTTTAGTTTGTCCGGTGGGGTCGTGTTTGGGTCGGAGAGATAGATCTCGTGGTGCTCGCCGCGAAGCGTCAGGCCCTTTTCCTTGGCCAGCGCCTTCATGGCCGCGATGGTTTCAGGCTCGGTTGAGTAGGGGCCGACGTGGAGCACCTGGATGCACCGGCCCTCCTTTAGCGTTTCAAGTTTGACGTCGGGCGCCTTGCTGCCCTGGCTGCGCTTGGCGGAGACTTCGAAGGCTTGACGCACATTCGCCTCTGTGATGAAGTCGGGAACTCGAATCAGAATCTTCCAGTTCCACGTCTCGCGCGGCTCATCTACGAAATTATGCCTGTCGGTCGTGCCCCACCACAGCGCCTCGAGGATACCAACCGCGAAGTCGCGACCGGCGAACTTGCTACGCATCTTCGCGCCGTAGGCCACGCGGTACATCACGCCGATCTTGGTGACAAAGGCCTCGCCGCCCGGAGCCCCCTTCCCAACGAGCGTGAGGTACTTGGCCGGGGGTATGTCGATGAGCGCCGGCTCGCGCCCGGCGACATAATCCTTCTTGTGTAATTCGAAGAGGTTGAGCGCAGCGGCGCTGGACTTGGCCGTCTTGCCGGATGAACCCTGCCTTTGAGCAGCCGTTACGACCGGCAGCGCCAGTAGCAACAGCACGGCGGCAAACCCGAGGCTTTGGAGCGGATAGAAGTGCATTATCTTCGCGATCATCATCGGTCCTCCAAGGGCAGGCAGATGTTGGTAATGAGTTCATCAGGTGGCGTGTTCATGGGATTGTTGCAATAAAACTCCATGGCCGGGGCCGATCGCGGCTCGCGCCCGCTGGTGGGGAGCCACTGACCGCACAGGCGGCGATACGTCTCGCCGAGCCCCGTGTACGGCCCGCGGTGCGTCGTGACCGCATAGTCACCTCCGAGCACCTCCTGGCAGCCGATTTCGCCTTCGGGCTGCACATTCTCCGCGACGACCAGGCACGCATCATATCGCACCTTATCCGGCGGTGTTACCTCGGGGTCGTCGTGGACCAGGGCGAGTGATTTCATCGTCGGCACGAGCAGACCCCGCCCACCGGCCCATGCCATGAACTTCTGCCACGTTTCGCCGACCTCATCATAAGGCCCGACATGACGCATGAACGCGACGCGCATCGATTCGACCGTCTCAATGTGAACTTTCATCTGCGTTTCTCCTTGTTCCCGTGGTGTAAATTCGGTGACGCTACCTTCGGGTTCAAAATGAACACCGGACGGTGAATCCGGCAGCGGCAATGCGCGGTGGAGCTTGCGAAACTCGGACGGCGACGCATCGAACATCGCGCGGAACGCGCGCGTGAAGGCCTCGTGCGTCTCGTAGCCGGCGTCGAACGCGATTCGCGTGACCGGCTGATCGGTGAACTTGAGGCGATGGGCGGCCCGTTCGAGCCGCAGCCGCCGGACGTGCTCTTTGACCGACTCGCCGACCATGCCGCCGAATACGCGATGAAAATGGTACGGGGAAAAACAGGCCACGCCGGCCAGTTCCTCCAGGTGCAATGCCTCGTCAAGGTGCCCCTGGATGTGAACCAGGGCCTTGAGGATACGCTCTTTGTAGGTTTGGGCGGTGCTCGGCTTCATAGTGCTCCCGTCGTCTTCGTCGGAATCGTAACCGGCGCAGAGCGCTCCTGCTTGATTATTCTTGCGGTTTTGGCACACGTTCGCAGTGGACAGGGGCCGGGAGGTGCGGTCAGTCGTCGTGTCCGTCCCCCACCCTTCGCCGGAGGCGAAGAATGGGGCGCCCATTCCGAATTAACCCCAAGGTCCGGCTAGAGCTTCTGTAGGCGTTGCTCTTTATCGTGGTCTTGGAG
>JADFRH010000199.1 GCA_022561415.1 Planctomycetota bacterium | reverse complement strand
GACGTTGTCGGTGATGTACGAACCCGTTTTTGGCAGCACGACGCAGATTCTGTTTCTGTTCGGCGCGTTTGCGGTGTTGTATTCGACGTTCTTTGTCGCCAACGCCAGTCACGCCCGAGTGTTTCCGGACGCACTGCGCGTGTGCGGAGTCGTGCGGAAGGACGAACAGTCCTATCGGCGTCTCACGCGCATCTTCAGCGGCGTGTTTCCGTTTTTGTGTTTGATTGTGTATGTGTTAATCCCTGCACCGCTAGCGTTGGTGCTGCTCAGCGGCACGATGCAGGCGATCATGCTGCCGATGGTTTCCTTGGCCGCCATCTATTTCCGCTACAAGAAGTCCGACTCGCGAATTACCCCAGGAAAATTTTGGGACGCATTCCTATGGCTTTCCGCCCTCGGAATGCTGATCGCCGGCGGCTGGTTCACCACCGCTGGCGGGACGACCGTCAACTCCATCGCGCGCTGGGATGGCGCGAGCTGGTCGCCCTTGGGCAGCGGGATGGACGACTGGGTGGCCGCCCTGACCGTGTACAACGGCGAGCTGATCGCCGGGGGCATTTTCACCACCGCCGGCGGGCAGGTGTCGGCCTACTGGGCCCGCTGGGGACCCGACGTGCCGCTCGGCGACCTCGATGGCGACTGCAACGTCGGCATCCTTGACCTGCTGCAACTGCTCGCCGTGTGGGGGCCGTGCACCGATTGTGAGAATTGCACAGCCGATCTCGATGGCGATTGCAGCGTGGGCATCCTCGACCTGCTGGCGGTGCTGGCCAACTGGGGATAGTGTCCGTAGCTGCGACGGCGGTGACGGTGGCCCTCCGGGCTTGGTCGCGGTGCCGGGTAACTGAGTGCTCGTGGTCACCACCCGCTGGACCTCTCCCTCCACACATCATCATCCATGCTGGAGCGTATGTTGTTCCCAGGCCGCAAGCCGTCGGCCGATCATCTTGAGCGCAAAGGCATGGCGGCGGACCGTCCAACCGGACCGTCCGCCGCCATGATTCTTGAACAGAGCTCTCAGGTTCCGGTCTTCAACCCAGAAGCGTCTCGCGCCAACTTCTTGATATCCGAGCGGATCGTGGTGAGCCTCTTGGTATCGGATACGACACGATCTTCCAGATCTTCCAGCTCAACAAACGCATTCTTGACTTCGTTGATCAGTGTCGACGTTTTGAAGGTCCGCGCGACCCTCTCGATTCTTTCCAGCGCGTCGCGCAGGTCGCTGAGGTCAGAGGATACGCTCGCGACGTCGGCCTCGATTTGATCGACACGGGCGGAGATGGCCTGTAGATCGGTCAGGACCTCCTTTCCACTCTTCTTTCCGATCTTAAAGGCCTCTCGAAGCGAATCTACTGCATCTCCCGCCGCCTGCATGCGCTTTTCGGCCGCATCGAGATCGCCGGCCGCGTCCTTGAGCCCTTGCTTGACCTTACTCAGTTGAACAGATGCCTCTTCAACTGTACCGAAGTTACCCAAGGCCGAAGACGCGCCAACGAGCCACAGTGTTGCGATGATCAGCGAGCCTAGTTTTTGAACTGACATGTAATGCATCGTCGAACTCCATTAAGGTAACCGTCATGTGTGTTTGAGATCTCTACATCTGTATCTCTGTAACACACATGTTGCGCAAGCGCTTCGTCATTGCAGGTCCACGAGTTTGTTGCCGCTGATGGAATGGATCAAATGAGGAGCATTCACACCAGTGCAAGATTTCATGCATGTCCCGACATCAGCAAGGTACGACACCATGCAGAACAGATCCGAAGAATCGACACGCACAGCCAAGGAGTTTTCATTATGCCGTGCATCCGGCCTGCTGTTTTCCTGATCGGCCTCGTCTTCGTCATTTCCGAGGCAGCCGCCGAGGTGACCTTCACACGGCCAACGGTCATCGAGACGCCGGGCGCGACCGCTGACATCCTCGTGGTCGATCTCGACGGCGATGGCGACCTCGACATCGCCAGCCTGGAGGTCGAGTTCAACTTCGCGACGGGCGAGGCGACCGGGATGATCAACGTCGCGCTCAACGACGGCGCGGCGGGCTTTTCGAAACTGGCGACGTACGAGCTTGGCACGTTCGGCGCGCTCGAGTTCGCCTTCCGGACCCTCGTCGCGGCCGACCTCGACGACGATGGCGACCCCGACCTGGCGGCGATCGGCACAACCGCCCCGCTGGTGCTGCTCTTCAACGACGGCCAAGGCGGCTTCGGCCGCGCGGTCGACACTGGCATCATCGTCTCGCTGGGGCCGCTTACCGCGCTCCTCGACGCGGGCGATCTCGACGGCGACGGTGACGTCGATCTCGCGCTTGGCCTGCCGGGTCAGATCGCGACGAACGACGGTTTCGGCGCGTTCACCGCGAGCCTGTTCTCGGACGATTCCAACCCGAGGAATCTGGAGATCGTCGACCTCGACGGCGACGGCGACGAGGACATCGCCTACGGCTTCCGCGTCCATCTCAACGACGGCACGGGCACGTTCACCGTGCAGGGCGCCACTTACCCGGGCAGCTTCGCGGCCGAATGCGTCTTCGTGGACTTCGACGGCGACGGCGACCAGGACGTCGCATGCGCGCGGAGCTTCGCCGGCGAGATCTCGATCGCACTCAACAACGGCGACGCGACCTTCGCCGCACCCACGGTGTTCGAGACGGCAGCCGCCCCGATCGACCTCCACCTCGGGCGGTTCGACGGAGACAACCATCTCGATCTGCTCGTGACCCATTCGTCTGTGAACGGCATCATCGGCGTCTACACGGGAAACGGCGACGGCACGTTCAACGACGCGATCATCCTGCCGTCTCCCGACGGGACCATCGCGGCAGCAGGCGACCTGGACGGTGACGGCCTCGACGACATCGTGATTTCGACGACGTCCGTGTTCTCCAGCGGCCCGATCGCGGTCCTCCTCAATGACAGCGACATCTCCGCCGACCTCACCGGGCCGCTCGGCGTCCCCGACGGATGCGTTGACGCCTTTGACCTCGGGGCCATGCTCGGCGCGTGGTGCTCCGCCGTCAACGACCCGAACCGGCCGAGCCCACCGTGCGAGAACTGCACTCCGGCGAATCTCGCCGTCGCGGACATCTCCGGTGCGGGCAATGTTCCGGATGGGTGTGTCGATGCGTTCGATCTGGCGAAGCTGCTGGCCGAATGGTGCTCCGTCGCCGGCGGCAACCCCTGCGGCGCCTGCTTCCCGTAGGTGCGCGACGCCCCGTCCCCCCGACTTCGACGGCGATGGAACCGTCGCCATCCTCGACCTGCTCATTCTTCTTAGCAACTGGGGATAGGTCGTCGTATCGATTTCGGACTTCTCTCGTCTGCCGAGGTGTTGTACCCCTCGGCGGGCGAGAGGTTTGACATGAACCAATGCCCTACAGGGCTTGGCTGCGAATCGTTTGAAACCACAACGATGGGGATTTTCGAGACTTCAAGGGATTGCCGTGTCCACTTGCAAGATCGTGGAACCGATCGAACATTTGAGTTTGTCTGAATCAACATCATCTTAGATTTGAGGTAAAAATCAATGTACAGTCTGTGTTCTCGTCGAGACATCGAAAAGCGCTCACAAGAACGCGCGACCCGGACAGCACCGTTCATAGCAAGCGTGATTCGGCTGTTCGTCAAGCTCGCCACGCACCACTTTGGACAGCATATGACGCCGGTGAAATGCCTGGTCTTATCAGTCCCCTTGATACTAACGCAATTCATCGTTGCTCAGCACAGGCCGGACCGCGGCACGAACGAGCGCTTTTCTCCCATTATTGAGCCCGGACCGGCAATGCCGGCCATCCGTCACGTTGTGATGGATTTGTCCTGGCCAACAATTCCTGCTGCTCCTCTAGAATCGGGAAGCATAGACGTTCGCTTGACGCTGCAGAAGGTTCTGGAAGTCGGTGACCAGGCGCCCGGACTTGAAGAAGGCATCACCATAGCCACGATCGGATCTGAATTTCAAGGGCCGCTCGAAGCGATGCCGTCGATCGATGAGGCAGGCAACATCGGCTTTGGCGTGACGCTGGCTGGTTTTCAAGCGTGCAACTCCTCCGGTTTTCCGCCGCAGGTGCTATACCGGACTATCAACGGACTAGTAGAACTCTTCTTGGACGAATGTGATCCGGCCCCGGGAACCAATGGTAACTTCAATGGGTTCCCGCTCTTCATTTCCAAGACGCCGTTCATCCATGAGGGGAAACTGCTATTCCTAGCTACGACAGATAACGCGATTCCGCCTCATACTCCGCCCGTGGGTATCTGGTCCGACCGATTCGGCGAGATCGAACTGGTGCTCTACGACGATGACACGCCCGCAGATGACGTACTGCCGGGACTGCCCGCGGGTCACCAGATATTTCAGTTCGGATTCGGTGCCTTCAAGTCCAATGTCCTGGCCAATATTCGCTATAACATCGGCAGCCCCGTCCCCAACGAAAATGAGGGCA
>JADFRH010000198.1 GCA_022561415.1 Planctomycetota bacterium | reverse complement strand
GGTCTGAACCGCGAGTAGCGGGCGGGCTATCGCGGCGGCCTGTATACCTACGGAGGAAGCCCCCCGCCGGTCAGGGCTGCGGGCTTCCTCGGGGGTGGAGTGGAGGACGGAAACTTTGGTGATCCGACCGTGCCGGTCGGCTTCGATTATTTCTTTTCTCTTGGCTCTCCAGGGCTCGCGACATCGCGAACTCGTTGTACACATGGGGATACGAGGACGGGGCCGGTCTCTGACACGAAAGTGCAGAAAATTCTTGGAACCGTGCATAGAAGTGGAGAACCCGGCGGAAAACCGGGCTTGCGCCATAGTTGGGAGGCGCTACAGGCCGTATTCCGCCCAGCGCTGTTCCACGCGGCGTCGTATTTCGGCCGTCATTTCGAGCTTGTCGGGCCAATCGCGGACGACGCCCTCGCCCTGGATCTTTCGGGTCGCGTCGATTCCGATTTTCGCGCCCGTGCCGTAATAGGGCGTGGCGTGGTCGAGAATGTCGCAAGGCCCGTCGACGATCACCGTGTCGCGCCGCCAGTCCACGTTGGCGCCCATGTGGAACAGCACGTCCTGTTCGTCATGGACGTTCACGTCATCGTCCACGACCACGATCATCTTCGTGAACATCATCTGCCCCGCACCCCAGATGCTGCTCATCACCTTGCGAGCCTGCATCGGATACTCCTTGCGGATCTTCACGAACACGCAGTTGTGGAACGCCCCGAACATCGGCAGGTCGTAGTCGATGACATCCGGGATGAGTATCTGCAACAGCGGAAGGAATATCCGTTCGGTGGCCTTGCCGAGGTAGTAATCCTCCTGCGGCGGCGCTCCGACGATGATGGCCGGGAAGATCGGGTCTTTCCTGTGGGTGATCGCGGTTACGTGAAAGGCCGGGTAGCGGTCCGCGAGCGAATAAAAACCGGTGTGATCGCCGAACGGTCCCTCCCAAAGCATTTCATCCGTTTCGATCCATCCTTCGATCACGATCTCGGCGTTGGCCGGCACCTCGAGCGGAATCGTTTGGCAGTGTATCAGCTCGATGCCGCCGCCGTTGAGGAACCCCGCGAACAGCAGTTCGCTCATGTCGGGCGGGAGGGGACACGAGGCCGCGTAGGGCAGAACCGGCTCGCCGCCGAGCACGATCGCCAGCGGCATCCGCTCGCCCTTCGCCTTGTACTTGCGAAAGTGGCGTGCCCCGTCGTGGTGCATGTGCCAGTGCATGGCCGCGAGCTGCTTGTCGTAGACCTGCACGCGGTACATGCCGACGTTACGCACGCCGGAGTCGGGATCCTTCGTGTAGATGCCGGCGAACGTGATGTAGCGACCGGTGCCGACCGGGCCGTCGTGCTTCGTCTCGCTCGGCTTGCCGCCATATCCCGGCTCGCCGTCGTGTGGCCAGCACTGAATGATCGGCAGGTCGAAGAGATTCGCATCGTCGGTGTACACGACCTCCTGGCAAATACCACGCTTGACGATCTTGGGACCAAGGCCCGCGAGCTTTGCGAGTTCCGGTAGCTTCTTCATCTTGCCCAGCAGGGTCGTCGGCATTTCGGGCTTGACGAGCTGTTGAACGCGATCGGCCAGCTCCTCGAAGTCGGACACGCCGAGGGCAAGACGCATGCGTTCGTAGCTGCCGAAGACGTTGATAGCCACGGGAATACCCGACCCGCCCGGCACGCCGCTTTCACTGCCCGGCAGGCCGGTTTCACTGCCCGGCAAGCCGGTTCTACGGGTGTCGGCGAGCGGGCCGGCAAGCGGACTACGTCGGACGTTCTCAAACAAAAGGGCATGGCCACCGCGCCGGCCGTTGACCGGATCGGTCACCGGTGGCGGCGCGCCGCCCGCGGCCGGCTCGCGACTCATTCGATCGGCAATGGCCGATATCTCCAGAATCGGATCAACCTCGACCGCCACACGCTTAAGCTGCCCCCGCGCGTCGAGGTCATCAATGAACGATCTCAAGTCTTTGTAAGGCACGTCTGCGGGCTCCTCGTATCAAACCAACATCCCGGCGCGCCGGGACCGATTGGCCGGGAGTGTACAGCCATCCCGACCGAGCCGCGAGAACATCGAACACCCCCAACGGGGCGTCATAGCTCAGCCCAGGGCAACGCCCTGGGTCTCTGTGACCCAGGCCCCCGCAAACCCTGAAAGGGTGGAATAACCTCTTATCCCGCCCTTTCAGGGCTTGCGTTGCATCGGCCGAATCGACACCCAGGGCGTTGCCCTGGGCTGTGTTAGTGCGCCCTTTCAGGGCGAAAGACGCACGCCTACAGAGGACGACACGTGGAATCCCCATGCTCGCCCGCGTATGTTTCTACTTGCATACCCCCAGAAAGCGTGCTATAGAGGAAGCAAGCAGAGGTTCGCCTGAGTTGCGGCTCAGACTTCGCGCCGTGAAGTGCATACTCTTCGCACCGGTGAATTCATGAGAACGGTTTCATTACTCGAACTGATAGATCTTGTTTACGGTGACGTTGAAGAGGCCGAGTCTCGTATTCAGAAACTATTTGAATGGCGATTTGAACGCGACATGAACATCGCAAAATGGGCGTTGGGACTTGCCGCGTCCTTGATTATCGCAGTTCTTGTCGCTTTTTTTCGTGGAGGTTCGGACGTTACAGGGAGGGAGCTCGGGATCGGACTTGCAATCGCGTTTGCATCTGCAACCTACGGGATCTTCGCGATTGTTCAACTTCGTAGCGTCAATCGAGAATTCATCGCCGCGCTGGTGCTCTATTCTCGGTTCCGTAGCATCCGTGCCTTTATACGTCTTTATCGCAATCCATAGCCATGCCCCACCTCTTAACAACCTTGACGGAAATTGCGGCGGTGGCCGCCGCCGCGTCCGTCCTCGGGACCTTGGTGCCCTTGATCTTGGCATGGCTTGAGCGCCGAATGAAGATAAGGGCGGTCAGGGCAGCTGACTTCCAGAAGGTTCTTGAATCAAACGACATCCGCGAGTTGGGACGCTATCTCGACAATACATTAGGGCAGTTCCACGTTCGTGAGTACGTTTCCACGAAAGAGGTCGCGTCGCAAATTGATGAATACATGGCCAAGCTGGAGGAGTATATTGGCACGTCGACGCAGATTACCGAGGAGCAGAAGCTTGCCCCCCCAACAACATCGCAACCGCATGAGCCAGCGACTTTGTTGTCGCAGGAGTTCAAGCCTCCGTTTGATAGAATGTTTCAGGAGCTCACAACCGGGGAACGATGGAACGCTCTTGCTCGCTTGCGACGCCATATTGAAATGGGTTGCGGGAGAGCCTGTCCGCATTAAGACACGGGGATCCCGCGCAACTCAGATCGGCTGGGCAAATGTTGCAAGTGCTCGCGAGAGATAAGACGGTGGATCAGGATGTTGTCAATCAGCTGCGCTTTTCCGTATCAGTTTGTAACCGGGCCGTGCACGGCGTTTCTGTGGCGGAAGATGAGGCTATGGAGGCTTTGTGGGTGGCACAGCAGGCCATGGAAAGACTTTTCTCGGAGTAATGCTACTGTGCGTACTCAAGGTGTTGGATTGGCATGTAGCGATCCGGCAGCGCGGAGGGACCGCCATGAGCGAACCAAGCGTAACGGCCTGAGTCTTCGTGACGCAAGCGCGCACGTAGCCGGATGGATGCAAGAGGTTTGTCTCGCCCCTTCAGGGCTCGGCCTGCGCCGGGTGAACCGATCCCCAGGGTTTCACCCTGGGCTGTGTTAGTCTGCCCTTTCAGGGCAAAGAGACGCGCCAGAGAAACCGTACATGGATGAGGTTACGCCTGGTAAACCCGGCGAGAGTTTCGCGAACAGTTCGAAGACACGGTGGGGACAATTGCGTTGCGGGTAGCTCCACTCCAGCTTATGCTCCCTGTATGTTAGCCGGCGGCGACTGAGCGACTCAAATGAAGAAGCTAAAGTCCGATCCAATAACGCAGCCCGATTTGATCGCATTCCTTGACGGGCACTCCGACTTTGCGTTCGAAATCAAGACTCTCAACGTGTTGATCGGCCTCGGTTTCACCTGCGAACATGCCGGCACCTACGACGACCCGGCCACGCCCTACCGGGCGCGGCCGCGGCCGGCGGCGGCGCCGCGCTTCAGCGACTACGAGCACCTGGCCCGGGTCAAGGAATGGTCGGCCGGGGCCGCCGAGGACGCCGAGTGATGGCCGCCCGGCTGCACGTGATGGACACCGCCGCGGCCCGGCGCCGGGCGCTGCAACCGACCGCCTCGGTGTGGGTGGCGGCGTCCGCCGGCACCGGCAAAACCACGGTACTGACCGGCCGGGTGTTGAGCCTGATGATCGCCGGCGCCGCGCCGGAGCGGCTGTTGTGCCTCACCTTCACCAAGGCGGCGGCGGCCGAGGTGGCGAACCGGATCGCCGATCGGCTGGGCCGCTGGGCCACCTGCGCCGAGAACGTGTTGCGCGACGAGATCACCGAGTTGACCGGCGAGGCGCCGGACGCGGAGCGCTGCCGCCACGCCCG
>JADFRH010000197.1 GCA_022561415.1 Planctomycetota bacterium | reverse complement strand
CCGATCGGCTCAATCCGTCGCGAGTGCTTGGATCACCTGATCGTGTTCAACGAAACGCACCTGATTCGCATCCTCACTGCGTACTTCGAATACTACCACCAGTCGCGCACACACCTGTCGCTGGATCGCAATGCGCCGATTCCCCGAGAAGTCGAGCTTCCATCCGAAGGTCGCGTGATCGCGATTCCGCAAGTTGGTGGCCTCCATCACCGATACACGCGGGCCGCGTGAGACAGCCAGTTTTTCCGATGCCCGTTGACAATCCGACGACCGCGTCTCACGGGCTGTCCATGCGCCGACGCCGGAGAAGTCCCTCACGTCGGCGTCAATAGCCCGAATTCCAACATGAATCGTTCGGCCCACTGGCAGATTCAACGCGTCGTTCACAGTCGAACGCGACGGATCGAGTATTCGGTATGCACAACGGCCGCTGGACCTAAGCAACCGCTGTTTTCCGCACGACGACTGCTCTATGGGATGACATGCGCCGTACGCCCTGCTTGAATTCGTTAGAGCGTCCAGCGGGAGGCACAGGTCGCCTTGACGACGGCCGTGATCCGTTCTGGCATCAATGGCACTCTGGACCGATTCCGTTTGGATTTGGGCCGCTATCCGACCACGGAGGAAGGGCTCGCCGTTCTTCTTGTGCCGCCGGAGGATGAAGAGTTGGCTTGCAAACAAAATACGCATTTCTCACCGAGATCTGGGGCAATGACCTGATCTATCAGTCGCCGGGCGAACACAATGAGAAAAAATTCGACCTGTCCAGTGCCGGGCCAGACGGCATCGCGGGGAACGTAGACGACATCGTGAACTGGAAGCGGTGAAACTCAAGCGAAGCGAACCGGCACACGCCGGCCGGACCGGGTTCGTACAACGCCTGCACAGGCCCCGTCGCCGTCACGATGCAGAATCCGACACGGTACGAGCTGGCCTCGTTCGGCAGGACGCGGATCCGCAGGCCGTCGGGCGGTCCGCCCTGGAAGGTCACGACCGACCAGCGGCGAACCTCGCGGTACTGGCTGTCGAAGTAGAATCACGCATCCGGCTCACGCCAGTTTGCAGCCGCCGACCCCTTCAATCTTGAACGAGCGCTTCGCGCGACCGGCGGTCAAAACTTTCATGCTCGGTCACCCCTTCGAGCACTTCGGACAAACCTTGCCCGCTTTGGCGGCTTCGACACAGCAGGCATGAGCGCAGGCCTTGCCAGCGTCGGCGGCTGCCTGACAGCAGCCGGGCAACTTGGCCGCCAGTTTCTTATCGTCGGCCTTCTCGATGGTCACCACCCGATGCTTGCCGGTCGGAGCGGCGGCACTGCGGTCACGGTCGTAGGTGATCTCCATGACCTTGTCCAACTTGTCGGCATCCTCGCCGTGATACATCGTGAGAACGTGCTTGTCGTCGCTGACGATCTTGATGACGGTTCGGCTGTACATCTTCGATCCCATCGGCGAGTTGAACTCGCCGGCGAGGAAGAAGGTCTTGGTCGACTCGTCGAACGCGCCGGTCTCGGTCGACGGTCCGGTGGACATCGTGTCGAACCAGATGTTGAAGTAGCGCTGGTTGATGTTGTCGTAGCCGCCGATGCCGTGTCCGGCGAACGGCATGCCCATGAACTCGCCATTGAACTCGGTCGCGACGTAGTGGTTCTGCAGGATCCACTTTGTGACGTCCGTGCCCTTCGAGACGCTGGGCTTCTCGGCCCCGGGTTCCCACATCTTGATCGTGCAATTCCACTTTCCGACCGCATAATTGAGCCTGTGGTGGTTTTCATTCGGCGTTCCGGCCTTCATCCAGGCCTGCATTTCAGGGTTCATCTCCTGAGCTGGGGCTTTCTGGCCGGCCTTGTAGTCCTTGTCCTGCGAAAGCGCCGACGCTGCGAGCAAAGCCGTCAGCGTCAGGCACGCCAGTGAAAGAGTGATGGATCGGGTCTTCATGGTCGTGCTCCACTGATGTCGCCACGTGTTGTAGGGGCAGTGCCTACCCCTCGTCCGTTCGCGCACAGTCTAACGCGACCCGGGATGGGTGGGAAGGTCGAGGCGAATCGCCCCCTACTATGTAGAGCCTGACGCTTGGGCGCGTTTTCGAGAGCGGTAATAGTCGCGACAGAAGGGCACCGTCGCCGGTGGTGTCGCCGTCGTTGGGCTTCTGCACAGTCACGGACAGCCCCCTGATCGATTGACGTACCTGGATATTCAGTCTTGGTTGCGTTTCCAAGAAACGGGCGATAGCCTCTATCTCACGGCAGATCGAGGAGATCCGACATGGCCAAGCGACGCCGGTTCAAGTGTACGAAGTGCGGTCGCAAGTTCTCGATGGCAGCTCATCTCGCCCGCCACATGAACACGACGCACGCCTCGAAGAAGGTCAAGGCGACCAAGCGGGTCTCCGTTGCCACGCGGGCGAAACGAGGAGCGGGAAGCGACCTCGGTGGTGTGCTCGGCAGCTTGAAGGCATATCACGACCGGCTCACCGTTCAGAGAAATGAGATCGACAGCCAGATGCAGGCCATCGACGCGGCTATGGCGACATTGGGTGCAGGTGCCGCCAGGCCGGTGATTGTTCGCCGAAGCCGCGGCAAAGGACCACGTGCAGGGTCGCTCAAGGAATACATCGCTCGCGTGCTACGCGGCCTCGTGAGAGGCAAGAGTGTCAAGGACATCGCGGCAGCCGTGAAGAAGGCGGGCTACAAATCGAAGAGCAAGAGGTGGGGCCATACCGTCAGTAAGGTGCTCGCCGACATGAAGGATGTCACCAGGGTCGGACGTGGCGTGTATCGGCTGAAGTAACTGGGTCGAGCCGCTATGACGCGGTCATCCCGTAACAAGGATGCTGCAGCACGTAAGGGCTCCCTTGGCCTTGGCGAGTTTTGACACCAATCGTGCGGCACTCCATTCCACGTCTTTCGAGTTGCTCTCGTGTGCGTGGGAATACTGTGGATGTAACGGCGACCCCGTCGAGCCACAGAACTTTGGCCCCGTTCGGCTCGGCTGGATCAACCTCAATCGCGTCAAGCCCGTCAAACGCCACCGGATCAACCCACGCCGGATTGACGACCACCTGCTCCTCGCCGACCACCCGAGCACCCGAGGCTGGCGGAACGCAAAGGCGCCGGGCTGGGCGATTGGACCCCCGAAACCGAAATCGGGCCGTTTCTCGGCATTCTGCGTCGTAGAGAGCTGCCCGGCTCGCCTTGTCGAGCCACGGCGCCCGTTTCGTTGCGCCGCGGGCGGCCCCAAAGGCTTTCCGATCGCCGGGCTGATACCCTTACAATCGGGACATCCTTTGCAAGTCGGAGGGCGCCATGAGCGAGCCCGAGTCGTCGGACATCACTCGCATACTCGAAGACATCGGCGCGGGCCGCCAGGACGCCGCCGACAACCTGCTCCCCCTCGTCTACGAGCAACTGCGTGCGATCGCCCAGCAACGAATGGCGGATGAACGCCCGGAACACACGCTTCAGGCCACCGCGCTGGTCCACGAGGCGTACCTGCGTCTCGTGGGCGATCGGCAGCTCCCTTGGCAGAACCGAGCCCATTTCTTCGCCGCGGCGGCCGAGGCCATGCAGCGGATTCTCCTCGATCATGCGAAGGCCCGCGGCCGGGAGAAGCGGGGCGGAGGGCGAAAGCGCGTCCCGCTCAGCGTTGCCGATGTCGCGGATTCGTGGAATTTTCAAGAAACCCTGAGCCTCGACGAGGCGCTACGTCGCTTGATGGACAGAGACCCAAACATTGGCCGAGTCGTCCAGCTCCGGTTTTTCACCGGGCTGAGCATCAATGACACGGCCGAGGCCCTCGGCGTCTCGGCGGCCACCGTCAAGAGGCGGTGGGAGTTCGGCCGGACGTGGCTCTATCGGGAGCTTATGCGAGATGAAAGCCATGACTAAGCAGCGAGGCGGTCTCGACCAAGCGGCGCTGATCTTCGAACGGGCGCATGAGTTGGAGGGAGACGCGCGTCGGGCCTACCTCGACGAGGCGTGCCACGGAAACGCGACGCTGCGGGCGGACATACTTTCGATGCTTGAGGCGAAGGCGGGACAGGGTGAGTTTCTATCCGATCCGACGCTGTCCGTTTCGGCTCCGATCTCAGAGGGGCCGGGGACCGTTTTCGGACACTACAAGCTGTTGCAGCTCATTGGGGAGGGCGGCTTCGGGGTGGTGTATCTGGCCGAGCAGACCGAGCCCGTGCGTCGTAAAGTCGCGCTCAAGATCATCAAGCTCGGTATGGACACCAAGCAGGTCATCGCCCGCTTCGAGGTCGAGCGGCAGGCCCTCGCGATGATGGACCATCCGAACATCGCCAAAGTGCTCGACGCCGGCGCGACAGAGACCGGCCGGCCCTATTTCGTGATGGAGTTGGTCAAAGGCGTCCCCATCACCGAGTACTGCGACGCGGAGAATCTCGCGACCAGCGACCGCCTCGAACTTCTAACGCGGGTCTGCAACGCCGTGCAACACGCCCACCAAAAAGGCG
>JADFRH010000196.1 GCA_022561415.1 Planctomycetota bacterium | reverse complement strand
CGCTCCCGGCCCACGTCGTTTCGGGTCAGCCCCTCCTCGGCGAGATCCCGCTCCACCAAGGTGTGGACGGCGATGGCGGCGTGGTTTCTCGGGTGGACTAGCAGGGGGTACGTGTAGTAGATGTTGATCTCGGCGCCAAGGAGGGTCGCCCAGGTTTGCAGCAGCGCCCGCTTTCCGTGGGGCAGGCTGACGACCAAGAGCTCCGCTTCGCTAAGCTTGAAACGTGCGCCGGTCAGGAGCTCGTGGGATCGATCCGGATCATCGACGATCAACCGGCAAATGGCGCAATCAACAGCATAGACTACGGAGATCGCCAGAATCCGTACTTCGGTCTGATCAAACAGCCGCGTGAGCCTCAGGAGCTGCCCCACGCTGTTTTCGACGAAGACCGACTGCTGGCGCACGGTCGGGATACCGTGCGCCGCGGCTGTTTCAAAGGGCTCGATTGCCATGGTAGCCAAGTTTATCGGCGATTCCGCCAGACCCAAGCATTATTTCAGATATTCCTTCAATTCGGGCGGCGTGCCATATCCGCAGTCCCTGCGACTGTCAGCTTGGCAGTCTTGCAGACCGCCACGCGAAGCGGGTTTCGTTACTTCTTATCCTGCAAGGGTTTACGTTCCGTCAACGCCTAACGACCCCTGGCATGGGACGTGTATCTCCGCACGGCGTGGGATCGTGCGCCGTGAGGCGAGTCCGCCGAGCCGTCGCCCCCGTCGTAAGTCTGCGGTGTTAAGGAGAAACCAATGTCGAAAATAATCGGAATTGACCTGGGCACGACGAACTCCGTCGTCGCGATTATGGAAGGCGACCAGACCAAAGTTCTCACCAACGCGCAGGGGGCGCGGCTGACGCCGTCCGTCGTCGCGATCACGGATAAGGGCGAACGTCTTGTGGGTCAGATCGCCCGTCACCAGCAAGTGACCAATCCGGAAAACACGATTTACTCGATCAAACGCTTCATGGGCCGCCGGCACAACGAGGTCGGAAGCGAAGAGAAGACCGTGCCGTACAAGGTGGTCGGCGGCGCTGACGAACTCGTCAAAGTCGACGTCCGCGGTAAGCAATATACTCCGCCCGAGATCAGCGCCATGGTGCTGCAGGATCTCAAGAAAACGGCGGAGGACTACCTGGGCGAAAAAGTCGAGCGCGCCGTCATCACGGTGCCCGCCTATTTCAACGACTCGCAGCGTAAGGCCACCAAAGACGCGGGTGAAATCGCAGGGCTGACCGTCGAGCGCATTATCAACGAGCCGACGGCGGCCGCCCTCGCCTACGGACTGGACAAGAAGAAAGAACAGACGATTGCGGTCTTCGACCTGGGCGGCGGGACGTTCGATATTTCGATCCTCGAAATCGATCCGGAGATCGGAACCTTCGAGGTCAAGAGTTCCAGCGGCGACGGGCATCTCGGCGGTGACGACTACGACCAAGCGTTGATCGGTCACCTGGCCGAGTCGTTTCGCAAACAGGAAGGCGTTGACCTCCGCGAAGACCCCATGGCGCTCCAACGCCTCCATGAGGCGGCGGAGAAGGCGAAATGCGAGTTGTCGACGATGGTCGAGACGACGATCAACCTGCCGTACATCACGGCCACCGAATCGGGACCGAAGCATTTACAGATTACGATCACGCGCAGCCAGTTCGAGCAGCTCACCAAAGAGTTGACGGAGCGGTGCCGAAAGCCCGTGATGGACGCCCTGAAGGGTGCGAAGAAGTCGGCGGGGGACATCGACGAAGTCGTGCTGGTCGGCGGTTCGAGCCGGATGCCGGCCGTCCAGGCGCTGTGCAAGGAAATCTTCGGCAAAGAGCCCAACAAAGGCATGAACCCCGACGAGGTTGTCGGCGTCGGCGCGGCCATCCAGGGCGCGATCCTGGCGGGCGAGAAGGAAGATATCGTGCTGCTCGACGTCACGCCGCTGACACTGGGCGTCGAGACACTGGGCGGTGTCGCCACGGTGTTGATCGAGGCGAACACGACAATTCCGACCTCCAAGACCGAGACGTTCTCGACGGCGGCCGACAATCAGACCGAGGTGACGATTCACGTGCTGCAGGGGAACCGCCCCATGGCGGGCGACAATCGATCGTTGGGACGGTTCAATCTTACCGGGATCGCGCCCGCCTCGCGCGGTGTGCCGCAGGTCGACGTGACGTTCGACATTGACCGCAACGGGATTCTGAGCGTCTCCGCAAAAGACAAAGCGACGGGCAAGGAACAGTCGATCAGAATCGAAGGCAGTGACGGGTTGTCCAAAGAGGACATCGAGAAAATGAAGCAAGAGGCGGAGTCGCACGCGGCGGATGATCTCAAGAAAGCCGAGCTGGTCAAGCTACGCAACGAGGCCGACAACGCCGCGTACCAGATCGAGGAACAGCTCAAGGAGCACGGCGACAAGATTCCGGCCGACGCGCGCGGCAAGGTCGAAGCGGCCGTCAACGGCGTTCGCGAAGCCAACAAAGGCGACGACGCCGAAGCGATCAAGAAGGCCAATGAGGCCCTGATGAGTGAGGCCCAGGTCATCGGCAAGATCGTTTACGAGGAGGTCGCCAAGCAACAGGCGGCCGCCGGCGCCGGAGGCCCCGGGGTCGAATCCGCCGGCGAGGCGGATGATTCAGGTTCGTCGACCCCCAAGCCGGACGACGTCATTGACGCCGAGTTCGAGGTCAAGGACGCGAAGTAGCGAGGTTGAATTCAGAAGGATGAATGTCGAGTAGCGAAAGCTTGTGGAACGCAGCGTGTTTCGAACAACGTCGCCCGGACTGGTTCGCCGGTTCGGGCGACTTCTTGCAGGCCGCCTGCATTTCGCTATTCTGCGCTCGACATACTGAACTCTGCGGCGGCGTAGCTCAGCTGGTTAGAGCGTGGGCTTCATAATCCCGAGGTCCCAGGTTCGAGTCCTGTCGCCGCTAGTACACAGATCTGCCTCGGCGCTATTGCTGAGATGGTTTTGTGTTGCGCCGTCAAATGGTGCCCGATTATTGTCACCCGCGTTTGCGATGCCTTGCGAAAGCCTGCCGTAGCGCATGCTGGCGGTAAGCCGTAATCCGCAGCACAGGGCTTGGCGGTCACAGCGTTGTAACGGACGACAGGCTGGTTACCGGGCCGGGTTGACATCGACTTTGAGCGTTACGTAAACTGAAATGTCGTTAGGGTCGATGGTTCCCGCAGGGTATGGCTATGAGCAGACTCGGCATCAGGTCAACTTCCAAGACTGCGGTGGCGGCATCGCTGATTCTCGCGCTGCTGGCGAGAATGCCGTTCGCGGACGGGTTGCTGTTGCATGACCACAGCGACCACGGCGTCCACTCACACACCGTGACGCTTGACGATCTGCGCGAGGGTGACCTTCGTGAGGCGTGGCACCGTCACCACGACGACGACCGCGACGACGGGAACAACGATTCGGACGGCGGCGAGTCCCGGCGCGCCGGGACCGATTCGCTGCTTATCTTCGTGAGCGACCCGGCGAATACCACGGGTATCCATCGCTCATCCGGCGCGGTGATCGCCTCGATCCGGACTCTCTCCTCGAGTGTATTGCCCCGGTCGATGCTGTCGAAAGATCCGACTGACTCCCCCCGCTTCTTGACTGCTCCTTGGCCTTCGGCGCACCCGCTGCGCCCGGCTTTCGCCCTCGACGCCCTGCTGCAAAGCAGCCACGCACTTCTGCTCTGATTGATTCGCGTTCTTTCACTTGTTTCGTCTCCTGCCGGCCGTGTGCGCGGTAGGAGTTGTTCCCGCGTGATGTGCGCGGGGTTGGAATGCGAATCACAAGAGCAGACTCATGCAAAACGGTTTACGAATGCCGGCGCTGGTGGTAGCCATGATACTGGGCGCAAGCGCCGGATGCGATCGCACCGCTCAGGGCAGGGCGGAAACGCACGGACACGACCAAGGTCACGGGGAAGATCTCGAGCCGATCAGCGTCACCCTCTTCACCGACCAATTACAACTCTTTATGGAGTATCCGCATCTTGTCACGGGTGAGTCCGCGAGGTTTCTCGCCCACCTTACCGTGTTACAAACAGGTGAACCGATACGATCCGGTTCGCTTCATTTCAGAGTAACCGATACGGAAGGGAAGACACGGAAAGTTGTCTTGGACACTCCGAAACGTGACGGGCTGTTCGTGCCGGAGTGGGTGTTCAACACGCCCGGTCAGCATCGACTTCAGCTATTGCTCAGCAGCCCCCAGGCGCAGGACACGCTGGACGTCGGCAGCGTGATCGTTCACGCCGACGCAGATGCGGCGTTTCACGCAGCCGAGGCGGCCGCTGAGGATGATCCGCCTGATCTTGTGCCGTTCCTGTTGGAGCAGCAGTGGAAGATCGGTCTGCTACAGACACCGGTCACCAAACGGACACTCGTGCACCGTCTGCTGATCCCTGCTCAAATCGTCGCGCCACAGGGTGCGTCCGCCGTTGTCAGCCCGCCCGTAGCCGGTCGGTTACTGCCGCCGCCGGATGGGAAACTCCCTCGGGTCGGTGACCAGGTCCAAGCCGGACAGATATTGGCCTTGGTGGAACCGCCACTAACGGTCACTGATGTCGC
>JADFRH010000195.1 GCA_022561415.1 Planctomycetota bacterium | reverse complement strand
TTGACGCATGGCTAACGATTCTTCAAGCCACCCACCCGGGTACGCCTGGCGCTCTGGAGCTTCTCCGCTCGCGGGGCAGCGCAGAAAACGTCGTTAGTCTTCCGCGTCGCGAGCTACTTGCGGCCGGCCTGGACGCGAAGACCGTCGCGCGGCTGCGGTCTCCCGACGCCGACTTGCTGGCGAACTGGCAGCGCTGGCTGGAGGGCCCGGGTCATGCGCTCGTCACCGTCGATAACCCCCGTTACCCACCGTTGCTTCAGACCTTACCGGACGCCCCGTTGGCTTTGTGGATCGCCGGAACCCGGCCCGATCTCTTGCAGGCACCGCAGCTCGCTATGGTCGGTAGTCGTAACCCTACCCGTAGCGGCCGCGCCCCGTAGCGGCCGTTGGGGTTCGGTAGCGCTGGGCTCAATCCGTCCGGCAGAGGCACCGGACGCTACGCTCCGTCCGGTGCAGGGTCCGGACGCTACATCCTTGCCACCCCGAGCTACGACTCGGTCAATTTTGACGTGACGCATTGGACTGACCTCCAGCGTTGGACCATAGCGTACCAAGACTGAGCGGCTTTTTCAACCTATCTGAACCGCTCCCAGCCCACCCCTCAGGCCGCCATGGGGGCAGGTTTTCCGATATTTCGGACCATTAACTTGCGGAGGAGGCGCGTCGGCACAGTGATGCCCGATGTGTCAGCGCGAGGGTAATGAGTCGCTCGGTTGGTGGTTGGCGGGTGAGGTGCTTAGTTTGTTCCGGGTGGGCAGGGAACGGTCGTGCTGGGCGTGAATGAATAGGGCAGGCCGGCGAAGGCGTCCAGTGCCCGGAGGGCGTCGCTGACGTTAATGATCAGATCGAGGGTAGCCGGCTCGAGGTCGGCGCGAGGCTTGAGGACAGAGCCCGGCGCGTTGGCGAAGCGCGCCAAGATCGCCAGCACATCGGCGAGGTCGTTGGCATCATCGGGCGGCGGGCACGGCACGATAGTACAGTTGCCAAAGGGTATCACCCCAGCGCGGCGTCACCACGGAGAGGGGCGGGGAGAAATCCTGCATCAGGTCCGTGGTACAGGCCTCGTCGATCGCGCGGATCGAATAGGTGCCGCCGGGAACTGATGAACTCATGGAAGGCGTGTACGACCCCGGCCGCTCCGCCGGGATTGGCTCGCGCCTGAACGAGGGGCAAGACTTTCTTGGTCGGATCGGGAATCTCGCCGGCGGCCACAGCGTCCGCGATGGCCTGGAGAACGACATCACGCGGCTGAAACCCGCAATCGGTCAGTTTGATCGGGTGTTGTTCCTGTGCAAACGTACCCAGTGTGGAAACGATGATTGCGCCCACCGTGAGTGCGGTTCTTGCAGCGGATAGGAAACACCTGCCCGACCCGATCTTGGCCGATGAGGCCGCGTTCGAGCCGGAGGAACGGGAAGCCCGGTGGTCGGCGGCATTCCTTTCGGGAAGCACGCAAACATGCCGAACGACATTTCCCTTCCTGTCCTCACTCCTTCCCGGCCGACCGAGCTGCGTCGCCCGTCGCCCACGCGCGTACACACACCCTTATGAGCCGACGTCAACGGCTGCGCTCGCTATCCGATGCAACCGGGTCCGAAATTTGGAAACTCCGGACCGAGCACGCTCGGTTCGCAATCCCACGAGAATGCTCTGCTCGCGAGAGAGCCAACGATCCCGCCAGTCCGCGAACGGTAAACTTGATCGTACCGATCCGCTGACTTCCTAAGACGCGGCTCTGGTTCCTCCTCCTGTAAACCCGGCCCGCCGCGAGGTCAAAACCCCAGAATGCAACGTGCCGGCATGATAGCGCAAAACCGCCCGACTGGTCAAGCGACGCTTTGCAGCGGGGACGCCACCGACTAAACTCCGGGCTCGTCTGATGACGCCGGCGACTTGCACGATCGCCCTGGCTTAAGCACTCGCATTTTGGATGTCTTTGAAACCCGGAACTAAACTGGGATCGTATGAAATCCTGTCGCCTCTGGGTAAGGGAGGCATGGGTGAGGTGTTCCGCGCGCGGGATTCGAAGCTCGACCGTGACGTGGCCATCAAGGTGCTGCCCGAATTCTACGCCCGCGATCCCGAGCGCGTGGCTCGCTTTCAGCGCGAGGCCAAGGTACTGGCGTCGCTCAATCACCCGCATATCGCTGCCATTTACGGTTTCGAGGAGTCGGACGAAAAGCGGTTTCTCGTGATGGAGCTGGTCGAAGGCGATACGCTTGGGGAGCGAATCAAGGCCGGTCGCATGCCGATCGAAGATGCGCTATCCTTTGCCCAGCAAATCGCCGAAGCGCTGGAGGCCGCCCACGAGAGCGGCATCATTCACCGCGACCTCAAGCCGGCCAACGTCAAGGTCACGCCCGACGGCACGGTCAAGGTGCTCGACTTCGGTTTGGCCAAGGTATTGATGACGGGCGGCGATGCCTCGCAGACCGAGATGGCCAACTCGCCGACGATCACCGCTCAACACTCCCCCACCGCGGCCGGTGTGATTCTTGGCACGGCCGCCTACATGAGCCCGGAGCAGGCTCGCGGCAAGCCACTCGACAAGCGCACGGACATCTGGTCGTTCGGCTGCGTGCTGTACGAATGCCTGGGCGGGCGCCGCCCGTTCGAAGGCGAAACGACGACAGACCTTGTCGCGAAGATTCTCGAGCGTGACCCGGACTGGAATCAGCTCCCTAGCGACACACCGGCAACGGTCAGCCAACTCCTACGGAGGTGCTTGACGAAGGATCGCAATCGTCGCTTGCAGGCGATCGCGGATGCACGCGTTGAACTCGAGGACGCGATCCGGGATCCCTTTTCATCGTCCGTAAGCATGATCGGGGTTGCGCCGGCGGAAGGAGGTGCAAAGAAAGTATGGCCGGGCTCGAACCGCCTCGCGCACGTATGCGTTGGCATGTTCATGGGGGCAGCCATCCTCTACTTGGGAATCTTTGCGTTGCAGCCCTTTGGAGAACAGACTATTCAAGCTCCCGTTCGCTTCGCCTTTTCCCTTACTGAAGCGAACGGCGGCAAGGAAGAGAAGCAACTTTCACCGGTCGATGTCAGAATCACGCCCGATGGGTCGGCAATCGTTATCGAGGTGGCCGGCACCGGTCGACCCTTGTACATACGTGAACTGGACAGAATCACTACCAGACCACTCCCCGGAACGGAAGGCGGAACTAGCCCCTTCTTCTCCCCTGACGGTCGGTCGATCGGCTTTGTCTTGGATCGAAGGTTGCTGCACGTACCTCGGTCCGAAGGAGCACCTTCCGTAATCGGCACGGCCTCAGGCTTCGTCGGTTCCAATCCCCTCTGGGTGAACGACGATCTGATTGTTTTTACTAGTCTTGACTCTCAGAAACTTCTGACCATCGGCCCGACCGAGACAGCACCAACCGCCCTCCTTTCCGCTAGCGACGTTCCGGATGTCGTCGGGTTTGAAACGTATTGCCGCACACCCAATCCGAACGTCATTCTCGTCGGCGGGTATACCGGCAACAGCATCGACCATAACGCGATTATCTCCGTATCTCTTACCGACGGCTCGACCACCCCGATAGTCTCCAACGCCGCGAAACCGATGGTGGTCGGCGACGAGTTCCTCGTGTTCTTGCGAGGATCTTCGCTCGTCGCCATGACCTTTGACTTCCGTTCGATGAGAGCCACCGGAAATGAAGTCGTCGTCCACGACGGGGTCACGACCTCCGATTTCTGCGGAGGTGGTGTCTTCGACGTATCTTCCTCAGGAACGCTCGCCTATGTCGGCGGTCAGCGCATGAGCGACGGCCGGCACCTCGCTTGGGTCGATCGCGGCGGGGTCGTCGGGCGGGTCTTCGATAAGGCAGATGCCTATAACGGAGCGCTTGCTCTGTCGCCCGACGGTAAGCATGTTACGGTGAACACGCTTCGCCGGGCATTGGAACTGTGGACCGTCGAGCTAAGTTCCCAGGCCATGCGCCGCTTGAACACCCTCGGGGAAGCGTACAATGTCATGTGGTCGGCGTCGGGCAGCCGTTTGGCGTACTCACGCTTGCGCCCGGAGAAGGGCTATGAAGTCACGGAAGTCGTTGTCAAAGATCTAATGAGTGGCAAAGAGACCGTCCTACCGTTCGAAGAGGCCACCCTCTATCCGATGTCCTGGCTTCCTGATGAAACCGGACTCCTTATCAGCAGCGTCGAGCGACTGAGCGAAACACAAACCAAACACACATTGCTCGTGCACCGGTTCGACAAACCGGACGAAGACCAGCCGGCGTTCGAGAGTTCCGCCTCCACCCCCCAGGCCAGACTCTCTCACGACGGCAGGTTGCTTGCGTACGTCTCCGAAGAAACCGGGCGTCCCGAGCTATTCGTCCGAACATTCCCTGACGACGGACGTCGGTGGCACATCTCGAGCGTCGGTGTGTCCGTAGACGGCTCGATCCGCTGGGCTCACGACGGCACGGAACTCTTTTGGGTTGGTAAAGATCGAATGATGGCCGTGAAGATCGAAACCGATCCGGACGTGAGACCCGGCACGCCGGTGGAACTGTTCGCTTCACCCTGGCCTATGGCGAATTCGAGGTGGCTTGCGTTTGACGTTGCGTCGGACGGACGATTCATCATGATCGAACCGGCTGAGTG
>JADFRH010000194.1 GCA_022561415.1 Planctomycetota bacterium | reverse complement strand
ATCACTGTGACTGCGGCTGCGACCGCCGTGGCAAACGGCGAGGATCGGCCGATCGATCTTTCGTTGGCACGCTCGTACTTCGACGAGGCGGCCGCCATCTCCGACCTGGACGGCGGGGAACTGTGGGGACGTCCGCTATACGGCCCGATGCTCTTCGTCGACCTCGGCACGCGCATGGTCGTGGCCAACGAGGCAGACCGAAACGCTGCGCTCGAGCCGGAAGACGACGTGTTTGTGGGCACCTGGCCGCTGGCGATGAACATCGCGAACTCGGCCGTGGTCTGGTCGGGCAAACAGTGGACCATGGTGATGTGGCCGCTGCCGGTGAGCAAGAAGCCTCGCGCTCGGCTCCTGGCCCACGAGATGTGGCACCGCATTCAGAACAACATCGGTCTCAGTGCGGTCGGAGCAGACAATGGGCACCTCGATACGCCCAGCGGTCGCATTTGGATGCGCCTCGAATGGCGAGCGTGGAGTCGGGCGATCGGTTCCGCCGGTGAGGATCGTCGCGAGGCCATCGGCGATGCGCTGGGGTTTCGTGCCATGCGCCGATCACTCTGCAAGGGAGCATCCAAGGCGGAGCGGACGCTGGAGAACAATGAGGCCCTGGCGGAGTATACCGGCGTGGTTCTCGCGGGATGGAGCAAGAGCGAGCGGGTCAAACATATTCAGGACGACTTGGCAGCGGCCGACAAGAGTGACTCATTCGTTCGAAGTTTTGCCTATCACACCGGACCGGTGATCGGCGTGTTGTTGGACGAGATCAAGCCGGACTGGTCCTGGTACTATAACCGATCGAACGAGCTGCCGGCCAGGCTGCGTGTGGCACTGAAGATTGCGATGCCGAAGGATCTAACCGTGTTCGCCGAATCGCGCATGAAGCTCTACGGCGGCGATAAGATTCGCGAGGAGGAGCGGCTACGAGAGGGCCGTCGGCAACAGCGGCTGGCTGCGGCTCGGGCCAAGTTCATCGACGGTCCGACGCTTCGCATTCGGCTCGTGAACATGAAGATTCAGTTCGACCCGAACACGCTTCAGCCGCTGGACAAAGTCGGTGCGGTCTATCCCACGCTTCGCATCAGCGACGTGTGGGGCACGCTCGAAGTTGAAGACGGGGCGCTGGTTGCGGCGGGCTGGAAGAGCTTAACCGTTTCCGTCGCACCCGACTGGGACGGAAAGGTCGCCGAGAGAAACGGCGCCTGGAAACTCGACCTGCAATGGCCGTGGCGAATCGAGCGTGCGAAGAAGAGCGGCAACTGGGTGCTGACGCGCTAGTGCTCGCTCTACCCAGGGTCGACCGCGGTCGCGAGCTTGGACTGTTTCGATTTTTTCTCGAATTTCGCCAGCGCCTTTTGTAGGCTCTTCGCGCTGCGGCCGTTGCTGCGGTCGATCGCCTTCTTTTCCAGCTTCACCGCGGCCTCGGCGTCGCCGGTCTTGAACTTCGCCCACGCCAGCGTGTCCAGGTAGGCCCAGTGGTCGTGGTCGGTCATTTCGTTCGACTTTGCCGAGAATCGAAGCGCGATGTCGTTGTACGCTCCTTGGTACTGGTCTTCCGTGACAAGCGCCCACGCGAAGCCGTTCAACGCATTGGCGTTACCCTTGATCTTCTCGTAGATGTCCCGCGAGCAGGCCCGCGCGGCATTGACCTCTTTCATGCCAACCGCGAGAATCTTGAATTTCGTGCGGAGCAGTTTCGGACTGCCTGGTAGGGCCGCGAGCTGCGACTTGACCTCGGCCAGGGCGTCATCCCAGCGCCCCTCCTTCGTGGCCTTCGTCAGTTGCGTGCGTTTCTTGTGCTTGTTGGCCTCCATCGTGAGTTTCCGCCCTACCAGATCGCCAACGTTCGGGATACCGGACACGCTGGCCGAGATGCCGAAGACCTGGTCGGAGTGTTCGACCACGATCGCAACGACCGTCCTCTCCAGGGCATCGAGAAACGGTTTCGCCTCGGCCAGCTCACCCGGCGGCATGAACATCTTGGCGATCTGCGCGCATCGACCGGCGTGAACGAACACGCCCTTGGTGCTCTTGTCGTTGAGACGCGCCAGACTCGTGGCGAACGCGCTGTCCGAGGCGACCGACTTACCCTTGCGCTTCGCCTCGATCGTCCGGGCCATCGCGGACCTCGTCGTGGCGACCACGACGTCGTTGCCCAGGGTCGTGAAGTAGAGGGTCATGTTCTCGGGCAGGCTGTAGGTGCGGACGCTGGTCCCCGCGATTTGCGTCTTCTCGCCCTCCATGATCGGTGTGCCCGTAGCCATGCCGGCCACTCCGAGTATCGTCGTCCACAGCGCTTCGGACTTGGCCGGATCGTTTACCGTGATGGCGGCCGCTACGTCGGGGATCGGCATACCACCGGCCGATCGATCTCGCGTGGGCGGCAGCGCAAAGATCGCCACGCTGGTGATGTTGGCGAAGATCTCACGTCCAAAATCCAGCGCGGTGACGATCGGCGGATGGCCGGGTTTGGCTCCCATGCCGCCGCTGTAGCTCGAACTGGCGTCGTTGAGTGCGCCCACGAGAAACGCCGCGACGCCGCTGGGCACGCACTTGAGCGTCTGCTGGTTGATGGCCGGGGCTCGGAGGAAGTTGTAGGCGAGATTGCGGTGTCCCTCATCGAGTCGCAGCGCGATATCCAGCGAAAGTCCGTCCTTGCCGACCCCGATCTTGCCCGACACGGACTGCAGGCTGTCGAGATCCAGAATGCTGTCGATCATCGCCAGCTCCTGGGCGTCGCCGCCTTGTGCCGCGATCATTCCCTTGACCATCGGCATGATCGGCTTGGCATTGATGAAGAAGGCGAGCAGCGCATCGCTGCGATCACCCAATGCCTCCGCGATCGTCGCATTGGTGGCCAGCGAGTTCTTGTCCTTGCCGGTGAGTCGGGCCACGACACCCTCAATCAGGCTGCGATCACGGCTGGCGATCACCATGCGCGAGGTGAGCGTGACCAGGACCTCTCCCTCGACGTCGAACGTGGCGTAGCCGCCGATCGGTTCGACAGCCGTGCCGCCCGCGAGAAGACCCGTTTGGAGCAATCCGCGAATCGCCTCGACGCTGCCAGGGTGAAGCACGGCCACGCCGGTCGGTTCACCTTTTTGCGGGTCGATTCCCGTAATCGCGACGGCCACCCCGCGAATACCCAGAAGCTCTTTGATCAGTGCCGGGCTGATGGCCACGCGCTTGGTTCCCTCGGCTACGATTTGGCCTGGACTGGCGATCAGCCCGAGGCTGCCGAGCAGCCTGGTGATCTGGTCGCCGGGGCGATTCACTTCGATATATGCCAGTGCATCGGGCGGCATGAGCCGGGCGAAGTCGGCGGCGGCGAGTTCCTCGCGGCAGGCAACGAGCCTGGCCTTCGCCTGCGACCGCATCTCTTCGGGGGCGCGCCGGTCGGATGCCACCTTTTCGTAGAGCTTGGCCGCGGCGGACCAATCCCCTTGGACCTGCTCCAGGTAATAGGCCTCGTAGAACTTGGCTTCGCCGCCGGCCTTCGCGAAGCTCGCGGAGCTTGCAAGGGCTATGCCCAGCCCGAGAGCGATTCTTGCACACACGCTGTTGAGTTGCATCTGATACGTCTCCTGAAGGTTGCGGCGGAATCGCGTCCGCCTCGCATGATTGCTTCGACCTTGGCACCGATCCCCATGGCGGCCGTGGCACGGGCTTCCAGCCCATAGGGACACCGGCAAGATGCCGGTGCCACGCGATTCCGGGGGCGGCTTTTGGATGGCTCCGCCGTACCGACGGCGCGAGTTCGTGCTCGCATCACCTTTGGTTCGTTGCGTCCGGAAAAATATTCGCGGACTCTGGATCAGACAGGACCGATACGGTGCAGGTTAGCTCTGCAGAGGGATCCCGCCGTCGTCCACGACAAGTCGACACAAATCGCCCCGGCACGTCCGATTCGGCTTTATCTGCGTCCGAAATCCGTTTGTGGCCGCGGAATGGCCCCTGCTTGACCGCCTCCGAGAAACGAGCATAAGATTGGGGCCGGTTAGGACTCTCTGGATGAACGTCTGTGTGGCGCGAGCCGGGGCGGTTGGGGGAGTGGCCTGACGGTCCTGTTTGTCCCGACACGTTCGTTTGTTCTCTGGAGACGCGGCGGTCGAGCGCACATGCGTTCCACCGAATGCAGCGTCTCGACTAAGGGGGGTACATGAAGCGTTATCTACACGCGGTTACTACGGGTCTTCTGGTCTTCGTTTCGGCGTCGCTCTCAGGCGCACAACAGCCCAGCCGGCTCGAGCACGACATCGCCTCCACCATCACCATGCTCCCGGCACACCCCGCCGGGGATTCCACACAAGGCGCCGCGGCCGCCGAGGGCGGCTGTCCGGTGGATGAGATTCCCGATTGCAATGGAACCTGCGCTCCTGACACTTGGCCCGGAGACGGCTTCTGCGATGACGGTACGTTTGACTGGCCGGAGGGAAGCGGAATTTTCATCTTCTTCAACTGCGCTGAGTTTTGTTGTGATGAGGGAGATTGTCCGGCGGAGCAATGCGGACCGAGTACGTGTGGCGACGGCGTCCTCCTTTCGTGCGAAGAATGTGACGACGGCAACACCACGCCCGGTGACGGATGTAGCGCAACGTGCCAGATCGAAGGCGGCGCATTGACCTACAGCGTCCACCACATGATCGGTGAGCGG
>JADFRH010000193.1 GCA_022561415.1 Planctomycetota bacterium | reverse complement strand
CGAGGGCGGGGCGTCGAAGTGGACGGCCTGCATGTACGGGCTGCGTCCCCAAAGCTGGCCCGGCTTGCGGCCGCGCTCGAGTGCGAGAACGGGCAGCGTCCGGCCCACGAAGCGGCCGTTGAACTTCGCCTGCTGCGCGCTCAGAAGCGCCTGAAACTCGGCCAGACGCGCCCGCCTGTCGGCCTCGGGGATCTGCCCCGGCATGCTCGCCGCCGGGGTCCCGGGCCGTGCGCTATACTTGAACGAATAGGCCTGCGCGTAGCCGATTTCGCGCACCAGCTCGAGCGTCGCCTCGAAGTCGGCCTTGTCGGTGATTCGTTGTTGAAAGAACTCGTCGATCGCAGGCTTCATTTTGACCGCAACGTCGAATTCGACGTTGGTGCCGACCGCATAAGCTCCCAGATTGACCAGATCCTCGATATCGTTCCAAACGGCGAGCACGCGGCGAATCGTTTCGGCCGCCTTCGCATGCTCTTGATCCACCACATCCACCATGACCCGGCTGATACTTTCGAGTACGGCGACGGCCGGGTAATGCCCCCGGTTGGCGAGATCCCGCGACAGCCACACGTGTCCATCCAAGACACTTCGGACGGCATCGGAAATCGGTTCGGAGATGTCATCCCCCTCCACCAATACGGTGTAGAGGCCCGTGATGCTTCCCGTTTTCAACCGACCGCTTCGTTCCAGCAGCTTAGGCAGCAGACCGAAGACGCTCGGCGGGTATCCTTTCGTGGTCGGCGGTTCACCGGCCGCCAGCCCGATCTGTCGCTGCGCCATCGCCATGCGCGTCGTCGAGTCCATCAGGAGAAGCACATGTTTGCCCAGATCCCGGAAATATTCCGCGACCGCAGTGGCCACGAACGGCGCACGGACACGAAGCACAGGCGACTCGTCGGACGTGCTCACGACAACGACGCTGCGCGCCAGTCCCTCTTCCCCGAGATCCTTGCGCAGAAAATCTCCGACCTCTCGTCCGCGCTCACCGACGAGGGCCAAGACGATCACGTCGGCACTGGTGTTCCGAGCGATCATGCCGGTCAAGACGCTTTTCCCGACACCCGTGCCGGCGAACAGCCCAATGCGTTGCCCGGTACCGACAGTGAGCATGGCGTCGATCGAACGGATTCCTGTCGCCAAGACATCCGTAATCGGCTCGCGAGTCAGCGCTGCGGGCGCATCACAAAAGACCGGGTAATGATCCTCAACCGTGAAATCCTGCCCACGTCCGACAAAGTCGGCTTGCCGACCGATCGGGCGACCGAGCCCGTCGAGAATGCTGCCCAGCATTTCGCGACCGACCGGAACGTGTTGCAATCCCGCCGTGCTGGTCACGAGATCACCCACACCAACGCCGACCGCATCCTCCAGCGGGATCAACGTCGCGCGATCGACGCCGGTGGATACGATTTGCGCCGGAATCGAACGACCCACGTGGCGCGCGATCGTGCAGATCGAGCCGACCGGAAGCGTGATCCCCTCCGCCACCAGATTGAGCCCGGCGGCCTCGACGATTCGCCCGGTGACGCGACACGTCTGGGTGGTCGCAATCAATCTCTCATGTTGGGCAAACAATTCAGTCACCGCGAGTATCCGATTCGTCAACTGTCCGATCCGCGGGCTCGTGGTCGAGCAGCAGCGAGGACAGTTCGGCGATCTGCGTTTCGAGCGTTGCGTCGACGCGACTGCGGTCCGTCTCCACGATGCAGCCGCCCACCGTCAACGACTCATCAGCGACCACGCTCACGTTGGGCGATGTATCGATCCGCGTCAGGACAGTGGATGCGTAGGTCTCCATCGCTTTCAAGTCCTTCGGGTTGACACGAATCGTCAGGTCCGTTCGCCTGCCAACGAGCCTGATGGCACGCTTGGCATTCTCGATTGCTGCCTTCGGCGCGTGCCGACCGATGCGATAGGTCAACCCGACGGCGAGCTCGACCGCGAACTCCAGCACGTCTCTCTCGGCCGCGATGCGTAGCTTGTTCTTGATCTCCTCGATCCCACGGATCGTGTTTAGCATCTGCTCCACGACACCGGCGTGCTGACGCTCGAAGGTCTTGATGGATTCGTCGAATGCCTTCGCGTGTCCTTCGATTTCGCCTTTCGCATAGCCCGCCTTGTACCCTTCGGCCCTGGCAGTCTCTTTCGCCTCGCCTGCTCTGCGACGGCTGTCCTCCCTCGCGTCGGCGACCGTCTGCGCGGCCTGCGCTTTGGCCGTTTCGACGATCTCGCGAGCCTCGCTCAGGTGGTCCGCAAGATCCACGTGGCTGAGGCTCTTGAGGATCGGTCCGGCGTTTC
Source organism: Planctomycetota bacterium (assembly GCA_022561415.1). The sequence goes on along the minus strand of JADFRH010000193.1, from coordinate 2,363 downwards.
CGGCTTTGATCACCGTGTTCACGCGTCGTCGCGTATCCAACATCCAACAAACTCCAGCACGAACCGGACACTCAGTGTGGCACCGGTCCGGGCGCGCCGGGACCGCTGTTTTGACGGGCCGGAACTGGCAAACCCAGCTTGCTGGGCCCGTGCCACACATCTTGAGATCATTCCTAGACGATCATTTCCTTCTCACCGCCGCGACCGGAGATGATCAGCTCACCCGAGTCCTCCAATCGACGAACGACATCGACGATCTTCTGCTGCGCCGCCTCGACGTCGCTGACGCGGACCGGACCCATGTATTCCATATCCTCTTTGATGAGCTGCGACGCGCGCTCCGACATGTTTCGGAAGATCTTGTCGCGCAGCTCCTCGGTGGCTGTCTTGAGCGCGAGCGACAGCTCGTCGTTTTCTATCTCCTTGAGGACAAGCTGGATCCCCTTGTCATTGACCAGGAGAATGTCCTCGAAAACAAACATCAGCCGGCGAATCTGCTCGACCAGGTCCGGATCCTCACCCTCCATCGCCTCCAGAATGCCCTTTTCCGTTGTTCGGTCCGCCAGGTTGAGCATCGAGGCAACGGCTTCGACACCGCCGACCGCCTGCGTTGTTTGAGACACGACACCGGACAGGCGCATTTCCAGCCCACGCTCGACCTCGCGGATGACTTCGGGATTCGTGTTGTCCATCGTGGCGATGCGCGTCACCACTTCAAGCTGTTTTTCGAGAGGCAAGCCGGCGAGAATCTCGCTCGCCTTGTACGATTGGACATGCGAGAGAATCAAGGCGATGGTCTGCGGATGTTCATCCTGTATGAAGGTCATCAAGTTTTCGGCGTCGGTCTTGGCGAGAAACGCAAACGGCCTCTTGTAGACCTCATGCTCGATCAGTTTCAGAATCTGCTTCGCCCGCTCCCCGGGCATCGCTTTTTCCAGTAGGGCGCGGGCGTACGGCAACCCGCCCTGCTTCGCGTACTGCCGCGCGAGAGCGATGTTGTAGAACTCTTCAACGACGGCCCCGCGCACCCCCACATCGATGATGTCGAGTTGCGCAATCTCACGCGTCAGATCCTCAACGATCTCCCGATTCATTTGTCGAAGAATCGCCGCCGAGGTATCCGGGGCAAGCGACACGAGCAGCACGGCTGCCTTGGTCACTCCCTTCATGGCTGAAATATCGGTAGTCACGGCCAGACGTATCCCTCTAGTGAAGAGTCGTTAGTGAAGAGCGAACAACAGGAGAAGGCTCACGACTCTTCACCCTTCACTTCTCAACGGCTTCTAGTCATTGTCCTCGATCCATTGTTGGAACAGGCGGGCCGTACCCTCCGAATCCTGTTCAACCATCTTGGCGACTTCCTCCCCATGTTCCTGATAGCGCAGTGCCTCGGGCTCGACCTCCTGCCCCACGAGCATGCTCTGGGAAACCTCCGCCTGTCCTATCGGTCCCCCACCGACGGTCAGAAGCTCCTCTTCGTCCGGCTCTTTGCGCGGTTCGCCGGGATGCGCCCGTGCGGCGCCCAAAACCTCCGAGGACTTTCGAACCATGCGCATCATCATCACGAGACTCATCATCGCGAATCCCGCCAGCGCCGCCTGCGGGCCGTACAAGCGAATCATCCCGAGTGTGTCCGTCGTGCCCGCCGCGGGCACGCTCGCGGCAGTCCCGCCCGGTGCTCGGCTCCACACACCGCCCTCCACGGACCAGTCCATGTCGGGATAGACATCCACTTCCACATCCGACGAATCGTCCGCCATCACGATCAGCTCGACACTGCTCTTGACCCTGGCAACCTGCTCGTTGCGAACGGCAAGAAAAGCCGGATCGTCATCCTTGGGATTCGGTTTGGAATCGGGATGAAGGGCCAGGAACACACCCACCACGAAACTGCGCGGGATGCCGATGGTGGCCGTAACCTTGCTCGTAGCGAATGGCATCTTTTCGATCGTTTCGGTCTTGGTCAGCTTGGGCTCGAAGTAATCGGCAACGGTCTTTTCGGTCGTGTTCTTCTGACCCGGTCTGCCCGCCGTGAGCGCCTGCCCCAGGTTTGCGCTGACGCCCGGCTCCGTCGGCTGATTCCCGGAAGATTGGTCCGTGGCGTCGGTTTGTTCCATCTTCAGCGCCGGGGCGTCATGGGTAATGTTCTGGATGATGCTCTTGCTCGTGTCGAGTTGCACGGTGACGCCGACCTGCAGACCGGGAACGTCGGCGAGCTTGTTCAAGATCTTCTTGCGATAGTGCTCCTCCCGGCGCTGGACCATGGTGAACACGTCGAAACCGGCCGCATCATCGGGATGAGGCAGCGAGAAGGAGCGCATCGTGCGACCGTCGATAATGCTCACGTTGTGAGGCTTGAGTCC
>JADFRH010000192.1 GCA_022561415.1 Planctomycetota bacterium | reverse complement strand
CACTTTCGATGTCCGACGGGTCGCCGTCCGTGGTACGATCCGGTCGGCCGAACGCTTCGAGCACCGCACGCGGGAGACGTCCGATCAGTGGGTCCAGCCCGACGCATGCCGGCACGTTCTTGTCTCGGATTGCTTCGGTCAGCCGATCGGCGAAGTTCGTAGCCACGCTAGCTTCCTTTGGGGTCCACGGCGCCCGGGTCGATGAGGTCCGATAGCGGCGTTTTCTTTCGACGAGCGTCGATCCTAGCGCACGCCACGCACCGGCAATGTAACACGGCGGGCGGCGCATCGCGAATCGACCGGTCGCCGCCCCCGGCGTGCCGGGAACGACCCAGTGGGCAATGTGCTTGACAGCACGACCCCTAGGTCCGGAGAATTGGAACTGTGAGCCCACCCTCTCGAAAGAGAAAAGGCAAAGCCGGCAAGAAGGTCCGCATATCGCTGCGCCGGAATCGCGCCAAACGCCCCCGGCAGAGCGATTGGACGCAACAGGAGCGCGACGGAAAGGACAGGCTGATCGACACGGAGCGATCGGAAAGCCTGGCCGGAAAAGGCGCTCTCTCCCGACGGCGTACGGTAATCATTCCGGACGACGCGTCCTGCGAGCAGAACCAACTTCCCGTGGGAGTCGTCGTGGCCATGCGCGGTCTGTTCGCCGATGTCGACGACGGCGAACAGATTCGGACCTGCACGGTGCGGCGTATGCTGCGCACGCGCCTGATTCGCGAGCGACACCCGGTTACGGTGGGCGACCGTGTGCGATTTCGCATGCCGCCCGAGGCCAAGGGCGTCGTCCGTGAAGGCGTGATCGAGGCCGTCGAGCCGCGTGCTGGGCAGCTCCGCCGCCTGGTCAACCGGCGAATCCATACCATCGTCGCCAACGTCGACCAGGCGATCATTGTCAGCTCTGCGGCCGAGCCGTCACTGAAACCGCATCTGATCGATCGGTATATCGTCGCCTCGCACGCCGGCGACATCAAACCGATCGTCTGCATCAACAAGTGCGACCTTGCCGCAGGCGATGAGACCCCACAGGTCGCACAGCGCTATCGCGACCTGGGCTACGCCATGGTCTGCACGAGCGTGCTGACGGGCGAGGGAATCGACGAGCTACGAAGCCTCTTGAAAGACAAGTCCAGCGTCATTGCCGGGCAGAGCGGCGTCGGAAAGAGCTCGCTGCTCAACGCGATTCAGTCGGGGCTGAAGCTACAGGTGGGCGATATCGTCGAGCAGACGCAAAAGGGGCGGCACACGACCACGACGGCCCTGCTTCACCGGCTGGACGTTGGCGGATACGTGATCGACACGCCGGGCGTAAAATCATTTGACCTTTCGATCGTGGATCGCGACGAGTTCGAGGCCTACTTCGTGGAGTTCATAGAGCGGGTGAAGGATTGTAAGTTCCCCGACTGCACGCACACGCACGAAATCCAGTGCTCGATCAAACAAGCCGTCGAAGACGGTGAGATTCATCCCGACCGGTATGAAAGCTATGTACGCATGTTCGAGGAACCAACGGAACCGGACTGGCAGAGAAGACCCAGCGAATAACCTCAATCGCCCGACGGCGCGCCACGGTACGCTACGCGGTCTCTAGCCGCGCTGCCGTTTTCCCGATAGGTTACACATTATGGCAACGATTCCACACCCCGATCTCGATCAGGCCGAAACGCAGGAATGGCTCGACTCCTTGAAGTCCGTCGCGGCCGGCTCGGGGCGCGAGCGCGCACGCTTTCTGTTGCAGCGCCTGATCGACTGGGGAAAGCACAACGACATTGTTCCACCGTTCACCGCCAACACGCCTTACATCAATTCGATTCCCGTCGAGCGTCAGGCGCTCTTTCCGGGTGACCGGCGGATCGAGCGCCGCATCAAGAGCTTCGTGCGCTGGAACGCCATGGCGATGGTGGTTCGCGCGAACCGGAGATCGCCCGGCATCGGCGGTCACATCTCCACGTACGCGTCGGCCGCGACCTTGCTCGATGTCGGGTTCAATCACTTTTTCCGCGCGAACGAGAAGGACCGCGTCGGCGACCAGATATTCTTTCAGGGTCATTGCGCTCCGGGCATCTACGCCCGGGCCTACATGGAGCGGCGGCTCAGCGCGAAGCACCTGCACAACTTCCGACGCGAGCTGGCGAGCGGCGGTGGGCTTTCTTCCTATCCGCATCCGTGGCTGATGCCCGACTTCTGGGAATTCCCGACGGTCTCGATGGGGCTGGCGTCGCTTACGGCCATTTATCAAGCGCGGTTCAATCGGTACCTGCACGATCGCGGTCTGGCAGATACGTCCGGCTCGAGGGTCTGGGCGTTCCTAGGCGACGGGGAGATGGACGAGCCGGAATCGCTCGGCGCGATCACACTGGCCTCGCGCGAGCAGCTCGACAATCTACTATTCGTCGTCAACTGCAACCTCCAACGCCTCGACGGACCCGTCCGCGGCAACGGGAACATCATCCAGGAACTCGAGGGAACGTTCCGCGGGGCCGGCTGGAACGTCATCAAAGTGTTGTGGGGTGAGGACTGGGATCCGTTGCTGACCGCCGATACCGAGGACGTGCTGGTCAATCGCATGGATGAAACGATTGACGGGGAATGGCAGAAATACACCGTGGAATCGGGGGCGTATGCTCGCGAGAAGTTCTTCGGCACCGACCCGCGTTTGGCCAAGTTGGTGGAACATCTCTCGGACACGCAGATACGCAAGCTCCGCCTGGGCGGACACGACCCGGTGAAGGTCTACGCCGCGTACAAGGCGGCCACCGAGAATGAAGGGCAGCCGACGGTCATTCTGGCTCGAACGATCAAGGGTTACGGGCTGGGTGAGGCGGGCGAGGGACGCAACGTCACGCACCAACAAAAGAAACTCAACTTCGATGAACTGAAGGAGTTTCGAGATCGCTTCGACGTTCCGATTCGCGATGAAGACTTGGAGGAGGCCCCCTTCTATCGCCCCGATGCCGACAGCGAGGAGTGTCGATACCTGGCCGCGCGTCGCGGTGCGCTCGGTGGATTCGTGCCGCACCGGCAGGTCCGGGCGGCACCCCTGAAGACACCCCCGCGCGATCTGTTCGCCGAGTTCTGCCAGGGTTCCGGCGACCGCGAATCGGCCACGACCATGGCGATCGTACGCCTGCTGTCACGCCTGATGGACGATCCGAAACTGGGCAAGCTGATTGTTCCCATCGTTCCGGACGAGGCTCGCACCTTCGGCATGGATGCCCTGTTCCGCAAGTACGGCATCTACTCGCATGTGGGCCAGCGTTATGAACCCGTCGATTCTCATTTGTTCCTCTACTATCGAGAGAGCCGTGATGGACAGTTGCTCGAAGAGGGCATCACGGAAGCCGGCGCGATGGCATCGTTCACCGCGGCGGGTACGGCCAACGTCACCCACGGAATCAACATGATTCCGTTCTTCCTCTTCTACTCGATGTTCGGCTTCCAGCGGATCGGCGACTCGATCTGGGCGGCCGGCGACTCACGGGCCCGCGGCTTTCTGATCGGTTGCACGGCCGGTCGCACCACGCTGGCGGGGGAAGGCCTGCAACACCAAGACGGTCACAGCCAGTTGGTTGCCTCCACCGTGCCCAACGTCGTCAGCTATGACCCGGCGTTTGCTTACGAAATCGCCGTCATCGTGCGCGACGGTATTCACCGAATGTACGACCTGCGCGACCCGGTCTTCTACTACCTTACGGTCTACAACGAAACCTACCCGCAGCCCGCCATGCCGAGTGACGTCGAAGAGGGAATCCTGCAGGGGCTGTACAAGTTTCGTGAGGCCAAAGAAAACCCCGACCGACCGCGCATTCACCTGTTCGGCAGCGGCGCCATCCTCCGCGAAGCGCTGGCAGCACAGGAACTGCTTGACGAGCGATTCAGCGTATCCGCCGACGTGTGGAGCGCGACGAGTTACAACCAACTGCGGAAAGATGCCCTGGCGTGCGAACGGCACAACCTGCTCCATCCCGGTGACTCGCCTCGGGTGCCCTATATTACGCGTGTTTTGGCGGATGATCCGTTACCTATCGTGGCCGTCTCCGACTACATCAAGGCGGTGCCCGATCAGATCGCACGCTGGGTGCCGGGCGCGTTCCAATCGCTCGGCACGGACGGCTTCGGTCGAAGCGAGGCGAGAGCCGAACTTCGCGACTACTTCGCGATCGACGCCAAGCACATTGCCCTGGCCGCCCTGACCGAACTCGCCAAGATCGGCAAGTTCGACGTTGCCGAGCTGCCCACCGTCGCAGAAACACTCGGTATCGACGCGGGCAAGCCCGACCCGATCGAACCACCGCAATCAGCATCCTGAATTCTCAGCTCAGAATTCCTGGAGGATGTGCAATAGGCTCATCCATCCCATGGAAAGCGTGCGAAGGAACCACGCTGACCACGGACCGGTTGCGAAGAGGGCGAGGGCGTGTTACCGGGTTCGGTCATGGGTACGAGGATTCGGTGCAACTTGTTGAGACGGGTGGATCCATGGACGGAATTGAAATCGTTCCGGGGGACATTACGACGCAATCGGTTGACGCGGTTGTCAACGCGGCCAATGAGTCATTGCTCGGTGGCGGCGGTGTGGACGGGGCGATTCATCGTGCGGCCGGGCCTGAGTTGCTGGCGGAGTGTCGAACGCTCGGCGGCTGCCCGGCGGGTCAGGCCAAGATCACTCGCGGATACGACCTTCCGGCTCGGTTCATCATCCACGCCGTCGGACCCATCTGGCGGGGCGGACGGGCCG